>PKZR01000127.1 GCA_003133815.1 Limisphaerales bacterium
TACGTCATGTGCATAATTCCAGCAAAGCATCAGCATGCTGATGCTGAACAAACGCATTTAATGCAAGCAGAGTTTCGAGATCGGCTACTGTTGCGTTTCGTATGCGCACAGCGGAAAGCTATTACAATTTCCCCTTGGTGCTGGGCAACTGGCCGACGATGCGGGGGTCGTGCCGGCTGGCGGCGTCCACGGCCCGCGCGAACGCCTTGAACAGCGCCTCGACGATGTGATGCGGTTCGTCGCCGTAAAGCAGCTCCAGGTGCAGGTTGCAGCGGGCCTCGTTGGCAAAGCCCTGGAAGAATTCACGCGCGAGGCCGAACCGGAACGCACTGGAGTCGTCCTGGGTCTTCTCGGCATCGGTGATGTTCTTCTGCGCAAACTTGTCCAGCCCGCGCCAGACGAGGTGCGGCCGTCCGCCAAAATCCACCACACAGCGCGCGAGGCATTCGTCCATGGGCACATAGGCTTCCGCACCTTGCGGTGCTGCCACCATTTTCCCTCCCGGTGGCCGTGGTGCAAACCACCCGTAACGACAAATCCCTTTTTTGTCGCCAAGAGCGTTCACAAACGCCTGTCCGAGGGCGATGCCGCAATCCTCGACGGTATGGTGCGCGTCCACTTCGAGGTCGCCCTTGCATTTGAGCTGCAAGTCCACGGTGGCGTGCTTGGCGAAAAGCGTGAGCATGTGGTCAAAAAACGGGATGCCGGTCTTGACGGAGGATTTGCCGGTGCCGTCGAGTTTGAGGCGGAGGGATATCCGGGTTTCCTTCGTGTTGCGCGAGATGTTTGACTGCCGAGCTTTCATTGTGACCATTGAAACAAATCGGACCGGGAAAAACAAAGCGCAATTGCGCGCTTATTTGGAGGAGGCCGGAGACGGCTGCTCGGCCAGCTTATGCTTGAGGTCTTCGATGTGCTGCTGCATGTCGGCGGTCGAGGGCGCTGCGAGGATGGCCTGCTGCCAGCGCGCGATGGCGGCGGCGGTGTTGCCAGACTTTTCTTCAAGGAGCGCGAGGCTGGTCTGGAGCTGTTCGAACATGAAGCGGTCGTCGAAGTTTTCAAGGGTCATCTTGAGCCGGTCGGATTGGGGGACGTCCGGCTCCTCGCGCGCCCAGCTTCGCAGCGCGGCTTCCCAGATGTTCCGCGCGCGGGCGATGTCGTGATAATTTTCATCGTAAATCCGGCCGAGTTCAAAGAAGAGCTGGGGGTTGCCGGGATTGTTGCGCAGGCCTTCGCGCAGGACCTGCTCGGCTTCGGAAACCTTGTTCAACCGTGTGCGCAGCCAGAATGTGGTGACGAGGTAGGTCTGGATGTTTTCGGGGTCGAGCTCGGCGGAGAGTTTCAGCCAAGGCAGGATTTCGCGCACCTGGGAGCTTTCGCTCAAGTCGTCGGTCGGGCCGCCTTCGTCCAGATGCGTGTGACGATTGGGAATGAAATTGCGGCCAAAGGCGTCAATCCAATCGCGCGGCGGCCCCATGAAACTGGTTTCTTCCTCACCTCCGTTGTGGCTGGCCACGGCGCCGGTGTCCTCGGCGATGTGCGGCGTCTGGAAGGCGGAGTTGTTGTCGAAAATGGTCGGGTAATAGCCGCTGTGATAATACTCGTCGGCCTTGATGAAAAAGCTGTTCGCAAAAATCTTGCTGCTATCGCCAAGGAGCAGGCTGAAAAAGTTGCCAGACTGGCGGCGGGTGCTCTCGATCGATTGAAACTGCGGCTGGAGCTTCGCGGCGAGGTCGAAAGAAAAAACGAACAGCACGACTAGCAGCAGCCAGAGTGTTCGTGCCGGGTTCATGGCTCAATTCACCGGTTTGCGGCGGAAAACGAGGCAGGCAGCGACGAGAAAAATCGCCATGTAAGCCAGTAGGTAGAGGATGTCGAGGCCGATGAATTTCCAGCCGATGAGCGGCCAGTCGTGGACAATGAGATTGCGCATCTCAAATGGGATTTCAACGTGCGGGATGGCGTAATAAAAAGCGTAAATGACGGAGCGGAGCGGTTCGCCCAATGTCAGCGCAACGGCGTCAAGATACCGGCCGACGCACAAAATGGTCGCGACCAGGACGAAGCAGATGGTGGAGTTGGACGACGGCGCGGCGAAGACGAGCGAACCGAGCAATGTCATCGCAATCACAACGCCGAGCGCCATCCAATGCAAAATGGCGGCCTGAAAATAGCTCAGCAGCGGCCATGCGTGTTCGCGGCTTGCGGCCAGCGCGCCGAAGAATACATAGAAGCAGATCAGAACCAAACCGCAGGCGAGCCAGCAGCCGAGGAATTTTCCGAGTATCAGCTGGGTCCGTGTCAGCGGTTTGGCGAGCAGCGGGAGCAAGGTTCGCTGCTCGCGTTCCGCCGGAATCTGGCGCGCGGTGGTGGTGATGGCGATGACGAGCGACGAGATCCAGATGAGCAGCAGGCAAAGCTCTTTCAGGTAGCGCACAATCTGGTTGTCGTTGAAAATGTTGACCGACGCCATGATGACGCAGATGACGATGGTAAGGATGAACAGGACGTAAAAATCCTTGCGGCGATACAATTCTTTTATGACGACACCCGCCAATGCAAAAATGGTTCTCATGCGAGTTGCGGTTTATAGCCGATGACTTCCAGAAACGCCTTTTCCAAGCTCGGATGCTGCGCAACGATTTCGCTGACACGGCCAATCGCCTTCAGTTCACCTTCGCTGATGATGGCGACGCGATCGCAGACGGTCTCGACTTCGCCAAGTTCGTGCGAGGCAAAGAAGACGGTCTTGCCCTCGTTCTTCAACCTCTGGATGATTTCGCGGACTTTCATGCGGCCCACGGGATCGAGGCCGCTGGTCGGTTCGTCGAGGACGAGCAGATCGGGATTGTTGATGAGCGCCTGTGCAAGGCCGACGCGCTGCTGCATTCCTTTGGAATAGGTTTTGATCTGACGCTTGCTTGCGTGTTCCAGCTCGACGAGTTTGAGGAGTTGAGCGATGCGCTTGTCGGTTTCATTGCGAGGCAATCCGAAAATTTTCGCGTAGAAGCGGAGCAATTCCTCGGCTGAAAGAAACTTGTAATAATAAGTCATCTCCGGCAGGTATCCGATGCGCTGGCGCGCGATGGGCTGACGCACATCAATGCCGAACAACGCCGCCGCACCGCTGGTGGGCTGCACGAAGCCCAGCAGGACGTTGATGGTGGTTGTCTTGCCCGCGCCGTTCGGGCCGAGAAAGCCGAAAACTTCGCCGGTGCCAACCTCAAGGTCGAGGCCGCTCAGGGCGACTTTAGGCGACTGGCGAAATTCGCGGCTTTTGAATTCCACGCGCAATTTATCCGTTTTCAGGATGACGCTCATGGCCAGATGAAACGGTTGTCAAACACTGCTACTGTCTTAATTGAAACAGACATCGAAGTCAATTGTCACATTCAAAAGCAAAAAACCGGAGTTGTAACGCTTCGGGACTAAACAAAACAACTGCCGATCATGGCAGGAAATGTCCCGGAGTCAGTGTTGAGAGACTACAACTGACCTGAGGCGTTGCACCTACGGTGGAAGTCGTGTAAGTGCCTCCCGCCGGACAACTAGGAACGCTACCGCGAGAGTTCATCTTGATGTAACCCGATACGGTCTGGGGACTTGTAACAGTCGCACCGTTGGATTGTCCGTTCTCCAGCGCCCATTCATTGATGCCGTAATCAATCTGGCGGAGGTTGTTGATGCAGGCATTTGTCTGCGAAGTAGCGCGGGCGCGGATGAAGTTTGGAATCGCAATCGCCGCCAGCAGGCCGATAATAGCAACGACGATCATAATTTCAACCAATGTGAAGCCCATTTTGCAAGTGGTCTTAGTTGATTTCATAGTTCATATTAGCTTCGCTATGGCCGCTACGTGTCCGTAAAAATTTACATGGTTAGTTACCATGACTGCCATTTCAGCCTACTGATTGTCCATTGTAAAAGCAGAACAGGGACAGCTTAACACTGTTCTTGTTATGACACAAGAGGTTTGCAAGGAGAAACTCGAAACTATTGCCCGAGATGATTACAAGTTGCCTTCCGTTATAGGTGTCTTCGCCTACTAGCAGGTTGAATTCACTGGTTTTGGAAAAGCAAAATTAAAAGCCCGAAGCCACTACGCTTCGGGCCTTTTGAATAAACCAAGTAGCGATTATGGCAGGAAATGTCCCGGGGTCAGACTCGACAAGCTGCATTTAATTTGAGGCGTTGCACCCACGGTGGAAGTGGTGTAAGTGCCTCCAGCGGGACAACCGGGAACGCTTCCTTGGGAGTTTAGCTTGATGTAGCCCGAAACGGTCTGGGGATTTGTAACAGTCGCACCGTTGGATTTTCCATTTTCCAGAGCCCATTCATTGATGCCGGCATCAATCTGGCGGAGGTTGTTTATACAGGCATTGCATTGTGATGTGGCGCGAGCGCGGATGAAGTTGGGGATCGCAATCGCCGCCAGCAGGCCGATAATGGCCACGACGATCATGATTTCCACCAACGTAAAACCCGCTCTGCGCGAGGGCTTGGTCGTCTTCATATGTTTCATTTCACTTTTGGCTGCGGCGTGAACAAGACGACAGGCGGGTTAATATATGAATGCAAACGTCCACTGATTGCCTGTCGCAACAGCAACCGGACTGCAATAGCAGCCTTGCAATGACAATAATTCATCTGCGTGGAAAAATATGTAGAGCGAGGCCTAAACTTTTTGTAGGGCGAAACACTACAATCCACCTTCAGCAATCCAACTTATTTTGTCTGCGAGCTTTCGTGCCAGCGGATGGCTTCGTGCAGGAGTTGTGTGGCGTTGTCGAGTTGAAGCTTTTCCTTGAGACGGGCTGAATAAGTCTGGACGGTTTTGAATCCGACTCGCATATGGTCGGCGATTTGCCGGGTGCTGAAGCCGCGACCCAGCAACTGAAATACTTCCAGTTCACGATCGCTCAATTGTTCAACGGGCGAAGCCGCCGGCATCGGGCGACCATCAACAAATTTTTCCGCCATTGTATCGGCAATTTTATCACTGATGTAAAGCTTTCCTCCGAGCACAGCACGTATGGCCTTGAGAACTTTTTTGGTCGCCTCGCGCTTCATGATGTAGCCTCTCGCTCCAGCGCGCAGGGCGCGTTCGGCGTAAAGCGATTCATCATGCATGGAAAGCACAATCATAGCCACCTCGGGATGGGCAGCCTTGATGTTTTTAATCAACTCAATTCCCGAACCGCCTTCCAACGAAATGTCCACGATCACAATGTCAGGCCTTTCACCGCCGATTTTTTGAAAAGCCTGCGGTGCATTGCTCGCCTCGCCGCAAACGCACAAATCGGACTGTTCGTTGATCAGATTGGCAAGCCATTCGCGCACAAGCGGATGGTCGTCCACGAGCAAAACTTTATTTTTTTGCGCCATGATTTTCAGCATTTGTCGACAGCGTGCAAGTGACACGAGTGCCGCGCATTGACAAGCGTTCAATGTTAAACGCCGCGCCGATCATGCTGGCGCGATAAGCCATGATGCGCAACCCCATTCCATGATTGTTTCGCGACTGTTCAGGAAGACCGATGCCGTCGTCGGTGACGGTCAGGACGGTCTCATTGTCTTCCTCATCGAGGCAGATGTTGATATGCCGAGCCTTGCCATGACGGACTGCGTTGGTAATCGCCTCCTGCGCGATACGGTATAAATGAGTGACGGCGCTCGCATCATGCACCAGAACCGGCTGAGGACACTCAAATGTGCAGGAAACATTAAACCGTTCACTGGCCGTGATGGCGAGTTCCTGAAAATTATCCGCAAGATTTTCTGCCTGCATCTCAACGGGATGAAGACCACGGGCAATCGTGCGAGTCAGTTCGATGCCTTCTTCTACAAGCCCCACCAAATGATTTGCCGCCGCCGCTTCCGGCAGCGATTTATCCGCCAGTTTTTTGCCGAGCACCTGTCCAGCCAGCGCCGTGCCTGTCAAATGCTGGCACAAACTGTCGTGCAGATCGTGGCCAATGCGTCGCTGTTCGCGCTCACCGGCTTCCAATAATTCCTTTTCCAGCCGCCGGCGTTCCTGCATTTCCTGCGTCAACGCGGACGTCCGCTGGCGCACACGCTCCTCCAATTTCTGGTGCAAAGTGAAGAGGCGGACGACGAGAAGATAAAAGATCAGGGCGAATGAGGAGTTCCAAACGGGAACAAACAAATTGGAAAAGCGCAAACCTGCGGCAATATTGCTGCCAAGCCACGTTCCTGTGCATAACACGGAAACTCCCACCGCAAATGGAACGCCCAAACGCCACACTGCCAAAAGCACTGGAATCGAATAAAATATGAAAAAGGAAATTTCGTAGCCGGTGATGTAATCCAGAAAGCCTATGACAGCCACAAGCCCGATGCACAAAGTTGCCACAAATGGCCTGGACCACTTTTCTAATTTTTTTAATCTTGTCGGCATTCAAGTCCAGAACGGTCAAATCACGTCGCAAATGCCTGCAAAAATTGCGAATGGCAGGCAAGCGGCCCAGCAACAGTTGGCGAACGTTCACCGCACGAACATGAGAAACTATACAATTCTTGCTACAAAAATCATCACCTGAATTGCGATGCCAAACTACTTCACGGTCGTCGTAATTCCTTCCAATTCCAGTTTCAGAGCATGAAGCGAAAGATTGATGTCACAGATGAACGCGACAAGCGACGAAAACAGAGAAATCATGCAGGTTATGAAAAGCAACCCTATCAAAAATCCCTGTTGAGCTTGAACCAAAGCGGTCACAAAAAGAGCTACGATCAACATTGATGCCAGCGACGCGCTCGTGGCGGCCAGTGCGATGCTCAAGCGAATGATTTTTGCGCGGCGGTAAAGAATCGTCACCTGCGCAAGGGTCTGTTCGCGATCATGGCCTGTGCGAATGGAAAGTTCGTGCTTCAACTGCCGTGCACGGTCAATGGCTCGTCCCAGCCGGTTGGTCATTGTGAGCAGCAACAGGCCGACGCCAGAAATAAGAATAACCGGACCGATGGCGTCCCGCAGTTCCGGAATGATTCGTTCAAGAGAGGTCGGTGACATTTCTATAATTTTATAGTGTCGCCATTTCAGCACCGCATGGCAAGCATCGGAAAAAATAAAAACCACGCAGCTTTATTGCATATGCCATTTTTTGAAGATCACGGTCACTGACATCAACAATAAACGATGCATGTCCGCCAAAAAATGAGAAGCATGCCATAGTGCGTTCATGCATTGTAAAACGAAGCTTGGCGGCATTAAGCCAACAAACATGACAATTTCATTCAATAACTTTACTGCGATTTTGGCGTCGGGATTAGCAGCGAGAATTCTCATTCATTTAGAGGACTCAATTCTTTGTCCTTCGTGGCATCTGGCGCAAAGAAAAGGTATCAGCTTATGAGCGTTTGGACTGCAACGCCTCCTCGGAACGAGGATAAGGCCGGTCGCCAGCACGATTCTTCTGGTTCGGTATTTGCCCGCCCGCGCGAATTTCTGGGCAATCACTATGTTTACGCGGTCGTATCGTCGCGGGCGCGTGGCTTGTCCATCGGCGTGAACATGAACCCGATAAAGCGTTGTAATTTCAGATGTGAATATTGCGAAGTAGATCGCACCGTGCGCCCGCTCAGAAAATCGTTGGACGTGAACGTGGTGGCGTTGGAGCTGCAACGCACATTGTGGCGGGCGTGCTCGGGAGAACTTCTGGATTTTGCCTGTTACCGCAATACGTCGGCCAATTTGCCCGAGCTGCGGCAGGTCGCCTTGAGCGGAGACGGCGAACCGACACTATGTCCAAATTTTCTAGACGCGATCCGCACTGTCGTCCATGTCCGCGCGCTGGGGCGGTTTCCATTCTTCAAAATCGCGTTGATTACCAATGGCTCCCATTTGAATTTGCGACCGGTGCAGGAGGGTTTAAAACTGTTTACACAGCAGGACGAAATCTGGGTCAAGCTTGATGCAGGAACTCAAACCTACATGGACAAGGTAAACAAGCCGGCCTGTTCGCTTGACAAAATTCTTGAGAACATTCTTTTAACAGCCCGACAACGGCCGGTGATCATTCAAAGTCTCTTTCCATTAGTGGATGGCGAAGAGCCGTCCACCTGGGAAATTTTTCAATATGCTCTGCGGCTAAATGAGTTGAAACAAGCAGGCGCGCAAATCCCACTCGTCCAAATTTATTCGGCCACACGGCCATCGGCACAGTCGAGATGCGGACATCTTCCGTTGAAAACACTCGCATATATCGCGCAACAGGTGCGGGAGGTCAGCGGTCTGAACGCCGAAATTTATTAGCACAGAATGAACTGGTGTGCATTGCAAAAACCCGCCACCCCTTAGTCTTTAGTAAGGGATTCCCTTAGTCTTCCTAATGGTTTTACCTCAAACACAATCAGGCGCAACCCCAATTGTTCGATTCGACGACTTACCCTATTTTGCTCTCAACAGAACAAGATTAGTTCTGTGCACAAAATAGAAAGACAACGATTATGACAAAACATTTGATTGAAGCGCTGACCGGCTCAAAGATTTATCAGGACTACGAACGCGCGTTCAGCGAAATGACAGGCATGCCCATGATGTTGAGATCCGTGGAATCATGGCAACTGCCGCATCACGGCAAACGATATGAAAATCCGTTTTGCGAGATGCTAGCGCAAAAAAGCCAATCCTGCGCCGCTTGTCTGCAAACCCAGCAGCAACTTTCAGAAACAGCCACATATGAGGCAAAAACCGTCACTTGTCAGGTCGGCTTGTCCGACACCGCCGTGCCTGTGCGAATGGGCGAGCAGTTGATTGGATTTCTAACAACCGGCCAGGTGTTTTGCAAGAAGCCAACGGAAACGCAATTCAAACGCGTTACCAGACTGCTCACCGACTGGGGCCTGCAATTGAATGCGAAAGAAGCGCATGAGGCTTATTTCGGCGCACGCGTCCTGTCAGTACGTGAGCACGAATCCGTCGTAAAGCTGCTCGCCATTTTTGGGGAGCATCTTTCTATGGCATGCAACCAGATCGTTGTGCGGGAGCAAAATGCCGAGCCTCCAGTTATCACGCGCGCCAAGCAATTCATTACTGACCACCAAACCGAAGATCTTTCGCTGGAGCAGGTTGCCTGCGCAGTTCACACCAGCAAGTTCTATTTTTGCAAGATTTTTAAAAAAGAAACCGGTGTGAATTTTACAGACTACCTTTCTCGCGTGCGTTTGGAGCGGGCAAAAAATCTTCTGCTCAACCCAAACTTGCGTATAAGCGAGATTGCCTACGAAGTCGGCTTCCAATCGCTGACGCATTTCAACCGCGTGTTCAAACGCATTCTCGGCCGCTCGCCCACTGATTATCGTGTGCGGTTGGCACAAGTTTAAGCAAGCGCCCTCTTTTAGCGTGTCTCTCCGCTAGGCTTTGTTATCATCGGGACGATGAATGACCAGAGTCGGTTGACGCGCGCGGAACTGATTGAAGTCGTGGGGGAATTAAGAGAAAAAGCGATCGTCAACGAATTGCAACAAGTCAAAAATATTGAAGCTTTGCGCGATAGCGAAGAGCGGTTGAATGCGATTTTGAAAACCGCCGTTGAAGGCATCATCACGATTGACCAGCGCGGTATCATCGAATCATTCAATCCATCGGCGGAGAAAATCTTCGGTTACAAAGCGGACGAAGCCATAGGACAAAACATCAAATTGCTCATGCCTGAACCATTCCGGCATGAGCATAACGGCTATCTCAAAAGCTACGAGCAAACCGACCATGCAAAAATCATCGGCATCGGTCGTGAAGTGATTGGCCGGCGCAAAGACGGATCAACTTTCCCTATGGATTTGTCCGTTAGCGAAATGTGGCTGGCCAATCGCCGGATGTTCACAGGCTTCGTCCGCGACATCACTGAACGAAAGCAGTCCGAAAAAGCGTTGCTGCATTATGCGGCGCTGGTTGAATCCTCTGATGACGCCATTATCGGCAAGACTTTGGAAGGCACCATCACCAGTTGGAACCGGGGCGCGCAAATGGTGTTTGGATATTCTAGCGAGGAAATAATAGGCAAATCCATATCTGTTCTCATTCCCGATAATCGAAAAGATGAAGAGCCGGGCATTTTGGAAAAAATCAGGCGCGGCGAGTCCGTCGAACACTACGAAACTGTCCGGCGACGCAAAGACGGCAAGCTGATTGACATTTCCGTGACCGTTTCGCCAATTCGGGATGCGGATGGTAAAATCATCGGCGCCTCGAAAGTGGCGCGCGATATCACAGATCGAAAGCAACTAGAAAAGGAAATCACCGAGGTCAGCAATCGTGAGCAGCAACGAATCGGACAGGATTTGCACGACGGTTTATGCCAGGAGTTAACTGGCATCGAGATGATGTGCCAGGTGCTTGAGCAAAAACTGGCGGCCAAATCAAAAGCAGAATCAAAACAGGTCGGCGACATCGCGCAACACATCCGCGAAGCGATTGCCCACACACGCAAACTGGCACGCGGGCTTTCGCCGGTGGAACTCGAAGCCAACGGATTCATTTCCGCATTGCATGAACTGGCGGCGCATGTGCATGAATTGTTTCACATTGAGTGCCGTCTTGAATGTTCCGAACCGGTTTTGATCCGTAATAATGTTCTCGCGACGCATTTGTATCGCATTGTTCAGGAAGCGATCAACAACGCCATCAAGCATGGCCGGGCCAGGCAAATTAGTATTTCGCTGAAATCGGCGGGCCACCAGTTTGCACTGACCGTAAAGGACGACGGCCTTGGCTTTTCGAATGAAACAAAAAAACACGGTGGCATGGGTATGCATATTATGAAATATCGTGCTGGCGTCTTGAATGCATCACTTGAGGTGCGATCTGGCTCGGGCGGCACGGGCACGACCGTTGTTTGCACGTTCAGAAAAAATTTATGAGCAAGAAATCGCCTGCACAGAAAAAAAAACGCATTTTGGTCGTGGACGACCATCCGATGATGCGGCAGGGACTGGCTCAACTCATCAGTGCGGAACCAGATTTGGCCATTTGTGGCGAGGCAGAAAACGCAGAATATGCGCTCACCAGCCTCAGTGCCTTGAAGCCCGACCTTGTACTGGTGGACATTTCATTGCCCGGAAAAAACGGACTCGAACTCATCAAGGATTTTCAAGCGATACAGCCCGGCCAGGCTGTTCTGGTCATTTCCATGCATGACGAATCGCTATACGCAGAGCGCGTCCTCCGAGCGGGTGGCCGCGGCTACATCATGAAACAGGAAGGTGGCAAGAAATTGATGCAAGCCATCCGGCAGGTGCTGGACGGAAAAATTTATGTCAGCGAAAAAATTTCGGCCGATATCCTTGAAATATTTTCGGGCCGCCGCCCCGGAATCGAAAGTTCACCTGTGGAAAAATTGACCGATCGTGAATTTGAAGTCTTCCAGCTCGTCGGTCAAGGCAAGGGAACGCGCGAAGTTTCTGAAAAACTCCACTTGAGCGTCAAAACCGTGGAAGTTCATCGTGCAAACATCAAGACGAAGCTGCAGTTGAAGTCGGCGTCGGAGTTAATGCGCTTCGCAGTGCAGTGGTCAGAATCGCAAAGCTCGAAGACATAGTCTTTATTTGACCATGTGACGACAAAAGACGTTTAGCATTTTCCGAGCAATGGCTGATGCAAACCGAATAGTTTCAGCAATTTAAAGAATATAAGATGAATCATCCCCATTTCAACCACGCCACACTTGACCAAAGGTCTCTGGAGGTGCAGTTTCTTTGCCTATGGATGTCTTAACCCTCTCACGCATCCAGTTCGGCGCGACTATCGCGTTTCATTACATTTACCCGCCGTTAAGCATCGGGCTGGGCGTCATGCTTGTCATCATGGAAGGATTGTGGCTCAAAACGAAAAAGCCGATTTATCACCAGATGGCAAGATTTTGGACGAAAGTCTTCGCGCTGACATTCGCCATCGGCGTGGCGACGGGCATCGTTATGGAATTTGAATTCGGCACGAACTGGGCGACGTATTCACGTTTTGTTGGCGACGTTTTCGGCAGCGCACTCGCGGCAGAAGGAATTTTTGCATTCTTTCTGGAATCAGGCTTTCTAGCCGTCTTGCTTTTCGGATGGGATAAGGTCGGCCACAAAATGCACTTTTTCTCGACGTGCATGGTCTGCCTCGGGGCGCATTTCAGCGCAGTGTGGATTGTTGTCGCGAACTCGTGGATGCAAACGCCTGCGGGTTACAAAATCGTGACTCATAACGGCATTCCGCGCGCGGAGATCACGGATTTCTGGCAATTGGTTTTTAATCCGTCCATGGTGGATCGTCTTTCGCATGTTGTGGTCGGCGCATGGTCAACAGGGGCGTTTCTCGTCGTGAGTGTAAGCGCGTGGTATTTGCTGAAGAAAAAGCACATGGAATTTGCCAGCGCGTCATTGAAAGTTGGGCTGACAGTTGCGCTCATTGCTTCGTTGTTACAGGCGGTGACGGGTCATACCAGCGCACAAGGCGTTGGAAAAAACCAACCGGCCAAACTCGCCGCATTTGAAGGACTTTATGAAACAACCTCGAACGCGCCGCTGACGATTGTCGGCTGGGTGGATGAAAAAAATGAAAAGGTTGACGGAATTCAGATGCGTGGCCTATTGAGCTTTCTCGATCATAACGATTTTCACACTCCAGTTACCGGCCTTGATGCCTTTGCGCCTGAAGACCGTCCGCCGGTCGAGGCGTCATTTTTATTTTTTCACGGCATGGTGGCTATCGGATTTTCGCTGATTGCAATTTCCGCGCTCGGATTTTTATATTTCCGGCACGGTTCGCTGCACGAACGCCGGTGGCTGCTGTGGATTCTTGTTTTCTCTGTGCTAGGCCCGGAAATTGCCAACCAGCTTGGCTGGTTCGCCGCAGAAGTCGGACGCCAGCCCTGGATTGTTTATGGCCTGATGCGAACGCCCGAGGGTCTTTCAAAAATTGTGAAGGCGAACATCGTCCTCACGTCGCTGATTTTGTTTACGTTCATTTATTTTCTGCTGTTCGCCGTTTTCATTTATCTTCTCAACGACAAAATCCAGCACGGCCCGCACGACGAAGATTTAATCCCGTCGGGTAAACTGGCATTGCCGGATGAATTGACCCACCACAAAAAATCATGACCTTCGACCTCAACACCATCTGGTTCATCCTCATCGGCGTGCTGTTCACCGGCTACGCAATTCTGGACGGATTTGATTTGGGAATCGGCGCGCTGCATCTGTTTACGAAAAAAGATGAGGAACGGCGCATTATGCTCAATTCCATCGGACCCGTCTGGGACGGCAACGAGGTCTGGCTTGTCACAGGCGGTGGCGCGCTGTTTGCCGCATTCCCGAATGTATATGCGACGGCATTTTCCGGTTTTTATCTCGCGCTGATTTTGCTGTTGGTGGCCTTGATTTTTCGTGCCGTAGCGATTGAATTCCGCAGCAAGCAACCAATGCGCTGGTGGCGGCAGATGTGGGACATTGGATTTTCTGTCGGCAGCATCTTATCCAGCCTGCTTATCGGAGTGGCGCTCGGCAACATTGCATGGGGCGTGCCGATTGCCGCAAACGGAGAATTTGCCGGGACATTTCTTGGTTTGCTGATGCCATATCCCCTGCTCGTCGGCGTCACAACGTTGACGTTGTTCATGATGCACGGAGCCATTTATGGCGTTTTGAAAACTGAAGGCGAACTGCATGACAAACTGCGCCTGTGGGCGATGAGTTGCATCATTTTTTTTGTGATTTGCGCCACGACGACAACCATGGCCACTCTGCTCTACGCGCCACACATCGCCGAGCGTGTTAAGGAAAATCCTTGGCTCTTCAGCATCGTGCTGGCGAATATGCTGTCCATTGCAAACATCCCGCGTGAATTTCACCACAAAAACGACGGAATGGCATTTCTCTCATCTTGCGGGGCGATAATCACGCTCATGGCATTGTTTGCCGTGGATGCTTTTCCGAATCTCATTTATAGCTGGCCGCATCCCGAAAACAGCTTGACGATTTACAACTCCGCCTCCTCACCAAAGACGCTCGGCATCATGCTCGTTTTCGCGATTATAGGAGTGCCGGTTGTGATTGCCTATACTATCTGCATCTACTGGATTTTTCGCGGCAAGGTGAAGATGGATCGGATGAGCTATTGAGTTTGAGTCCGCTTACTCGAACCAGCCTTGGCCCGATAGCGCTACTCGGAAGGCAACGAATTAACTTGCCATTGGCGCATACCTTTCCAAAATAAAACCGCGTCAATTTTGCGGCGATATAAGATTGGTATTTTGAACCACTCCAATTCCATCTTGCGATTGACCAGTCACGACAAAAAGCCAGTTTAGCTCAGTGGTAGAGCAACGGTTTTGTAAACCGTCGGTCGTCGGTTCAAATCCGACAACTGGCTCCATTTCTTCTCTTGTAAATAATGGGTTTTGAGGTCGTTTACAATTTTAGCCCTCCGCCATTTACCGGATTCACCGCCGGCGCTTGGAGAAACTTCGATTGCCACTGGATTTCAGCAACGGCCGCTGCGAGGTCGGCAATTGCGAACCCGAGGTGCGGAACATCGGCTTCGATTCCGACGGGCGCGGGTCTTCGCGTCGCGGTGCCGGTTGATGGGCATCGGGCCGCCGCGAATCATCGCGGCGTGACGAAGGCGGGCGTGAATCGGAACGTTGCGAATCTTTCCAATGGGGTTTTCCCGAATGCCCTGACGGCGGACGCTTACTTTCCGGGCGGTAGGACGAAGGTCTTTTCTTCTGTTGAAATTGCTGCGGCCGTGCCGGCGCGGGACGCGCTGCCGGCGACCGCATCGCTACGGGCGAGCGCTCTTCCACAGCCAGGCAGAAATCCACCTGCTTCTTGAAGCTGTCCACCTTCGCCACCTGCACGGTGAGCTTGTCGCCCAGCTTGATCATGCGCCGCGTGCGGCGGCCGACTAGGTTGCGGCGCATTTCGTCGAAGACATAAAAGTCATCCTCGATGGTCGAGAGCGGCACGAGTCCGCTCATCGCGAGGCCGGGCACGTCCACGAAGAAGCCGAAGTTCCGCACGTCGGTCACCAGCGCGGGATATTTTACCGGCTCTCCGGAGGCGAGCTGGGCTTTCAAGAAGGCGAACAACTTCACGTCCTTGCTGTCGCGTTCGGCGTCGGCGGAATTTCTTTCCGTGACGGAGATATGTTCGGCAATTTCCTTGAGCGCGGATTCCTTCGCCGGGCTTTTATCAAACAGCGCACGATGCACCACGAGATCAGCGTAGCGGCGGATGGGCGAGGTGAA
>PKZR01000301.1 GCA_003133815.1 Limisphaerales bacterium
ATGGGTCAGTTCGCCGGCGTTTTTGCCGTCTCGCAAAACAATGATGCGATCAGCGCACTCGTCAATCTCACCAAGCCGGTGTGAAATGTAGATGATGCTCACACCTTGTTCCGCGAGTTCGCAGACCAATTCCAGAAGACGGTTCGTTTCGGTCAGAGTAAGGCTCGAAGTCGGCTCGTCCATGATTATTAGTCGTGCATTCAGGGAAAGCGCTTTTGCAATCTCAACCATCTGCTGCTGTGCAATGGACAAACGATCCAGTCGAGTGTGCGTCGAGACTGACAGTCCAAGTCGCTGAAGCAGCGGTGCAGTGTCAGAGTGAATTTTTTTCCGGTCAATCAACCGGAGAGAATTGCGCGGCTCGCGTCCAAGAAAAACGTTTGCCGCAACATCCAGATTGTCCAGAACATTGAGCTCCTGATGGATGAACGCGATGCCTAGCCGCATGGCGTCGTTGACGTTGTGAATTTTGACCGGCTGGCCGTCAACTTTGATTTCTCCTGCGTCGGGCTGGCGGACGCCGCCGAGGATTTTCATCAGCGTTGATTTGCCCGCGCCGTTTTCACCGACGAGCGCCACGACTTCGCCGCGCGCGATTTTCAAATCCACGCCATCCAAGGCAACAACCCCGGGAAATCGCTTGGAAATCCCGTGCATCTCAAGCAGCGGCGTGGCGGTCATGTTACTGGCCGAGAATATTTTTCACCTCGGCCTGATAGTCGGCTACATTGTCCTTTTTAATGTCACGAGTCGGAATGAACATTTTGCCGTCCAATTGCGAATGATCACCGCGCAGATATTTTTCCATGCGCGTGACGGATTGTTTGCCGAATTCAAAAGGATTCTGGACGACAGTGCCATAAATATCCCCCGCAGCAATACCCGCAAGCGTATCGGCTTCGTCGTCGAAGCAGACGATTTTCACTTGGCCATTTTTGCCCGCGGTGCGAACGGCATTAAGAATTGCGGGGCCGTTGTAATTCCACAAGCCGACCAGGCAGGCGATGTCGGGATATTTCACCAAGGTGTCTTCGGCGTTTTTCTGCGCGCGTACAGCATCGGTGTCGTCTGTGCGGATATCAATGATTTCTATGTTGGAGCCTTCCAATGCTTTCTTGATGCCACCGGAGCGTTCAACCGCATTTTGCGAATCGCTATGTCCCACAAACAGCATGATCTTGCCGCCATTGGGCAGACATTCCTTGATCATTTTCCCGGCCTCTTCGCCCGCCGCTTCGTTGTCCGTGCCGATATAGGCCACGCGTTTGCTTGCGGCGGCGTCGCTGTCGCAACAAACCAGCAGTGACTCGCCGGCTATCTTATTTAGAAAATCCGTCTGGTTGTCCGGGTCATCAACACTGACGGCAATGCCATCTGTGCCCTTGGCAGCAAGATCGTCAAGAATCTGCCGTTGCGTGGCGGAACTGCCGTCCTGAGTGATGCGGAAATCTACATCTACATCTCCCAGTTCCTTGGCGGCTGCATTGCAACCTGCGCGAGCAAACGACCAGAAATTCGCTGCGTTGTTGCTGACGAACGCGAGTTTCAGCCTTTTGGCGGGTGGTGCCGCGTTACCGCCGCCGGAATTTGAAGAAGGTGTGTTGCTTTCATTTTTTCCACAGCCGGAAAAGGCGAGCGCAAGAGCGATTGCAAGCGTGGATACGGTAATGTTTTGAATTTTCATGGCTTGTTGTGGATATGGTTATTGGTTAAGGACGGAAAACTTATAAATAATCATGTTTTTGTAAATCTCACCGGGCTTCAACTCGGTCGAGGGAAAGTTCGGATGGTTCGGTGAGTCGGGGAATCCCTGCGGCTCGAAGCAGAAGGCGTTGCGGAAATTATAAACCTGGCCGTATTTTCCGGTTAGCGAGCCGTCGAGAAAATTGCCCGTGTAAAACTGAACCCCCGGAGCGGTCGTCCAGACTTCCATGACTCGCCCCGAATCAGGATCATAAGCTGTGGCGGCCTTGGCAAATTCACCCGGCTGCTTGTTCAAGACAAAATTATGATCGTAGCCATTGGCAAACCGGATTTGATCGTCATTCGTGTCATTGATGCGTGCGCCAATCGCGGTCGCCTTCCGAAAATCCAAGGGTGTGCCATCCACAGGCTTCAATTCGCCGGTTGGAATCAATGTGCTGTCCACGGGTGTAATGTTGTCCGCGTCTATTTGCACAAGATGTCCAAGAATATCGCCACTGCCTCGCAAATTGAAATAGGAGTGATGCGTCAAATTGCAGATTGTGTCTTTGTCAGTCTTTGCCGTAAATTCGACCTGCAATTCGTTTTTTTCAGTGAGCGTATAAATTGCCGTCACTGAAAGATTGCCGGGAAAACCCTCTTCGCCGTCTTTGCTCAAGTAAGTCAATTGAAGCCCAGCCCCATAATAAGTGTCAATTGGACTAGCCTTCCAGACGACTTTGTCAAATCCTTTGAATCCGCCGTGCAACGTGTTGACGCCGTTGTTTGTCGGGAGCGTATAAGTTTGGCCGTCGAGGGTAAACTGGCCTTTGGCGATGCGGTTTCCATAACGGCCGATAAGCGCGCCGAAATAGGGGCAGCTTTTCACATATCCATCATTGATGTAACCGTTCAGGTTGTCGAAGCCGAGAACCACGTCGCCAAAATTTCCATTCTTGTCTGGCACCTTGAGCGACGTGACAATGCCCCCATAAGTCATAATGGTCGCCTCCATCCCGCTGCTGTTGCGCAAAGTGTAGAGATCGATCGGCGTGCCGTCCGCCATCTTGCCGAACGTCACCTTTTTAACGATTCCTGTTGTGGACATGGATGTACAGCCTACAAGACAGGCCGCACCAAGTCCAGCCAGCGCCAGCGGAACAAACTTCGTGATGTTTTTCAAAATTGGTCGTTGTTGAGTTAGGTTACTTTTGCCCATAATACGCCTTCGGCCCATGTTTGCGGAGAAAATGTTTGCCAAGGAGCACGGATTGGATGGGTTGCGTTTTGGGGTTGATGCGTAATGTCTCGCTCGCCAGCCGTGCGACAAACTCCAGAACACTCGCGTTGTGAACCGCTTCGTCCGCGTCTTTTCCCCACGCGAACGGCCCGTGGCTTGCCACCAGCACAGCGGGATGCTCCAGCGGATTCATTTTTCTAAACGTTTCTAAGATGATGCGACCGGTGTTCAACTCATAATCGTTTTCGATTTCCTTCGGCTTGAGCTTGCGCGTGCAAGGCACATCGCCATACCAGTAATCCGCCTGTGTCGTGCCAAAAGACGGAATCCCCGAACACGCCTGTGCCCACGCCGTCGCGTAAAGACTGTGTGTATGAACAACGCCGCCGATTTCCTTGAACTTCCGGTATAATTCCAAATGCGTCGCCGTGTCCGAACTTGGTTTCAAGTTTCCATCAACAACTTTTCCATCCGCCAGCGAAACAACCACCATGTGCTTCGGTTTCATTCGGTCGTAAGGCACACCGCTCGGTTTGATCACAACCAAGCCACGTGCGCGATCAATACCGCTGGCGTTGCCCCATGTCTGAATAACCAGACCTTCGGCGACCAGTTTCAAATTTGCCTCGCAGACTTGTTTTTTTAGATTATCTAGCATCTGAAATTGTCAGTGATTATTCCCGCGCGCGGCTGCGAATGTCAATCAGTTGCTTCATCACGTCATGCAAATTCCCATTCCACTCGCGAGTGCCGAACGCGTCGTGCAACTTTTTGTAAACCGAATACAACTGACGATAGACTGCGTGCGCCTTCGGGTCGGGCTGGTAAATTTTCGGCTTCAATCCAGTCATTTTCTTTTGCGCCGTCGCGTAATCTTTATGCGCACCCGCCACGACCGCCGCTGCGATGGCCGAACCCAGCGCGCAGGTTTGCGCAGAGCGCGACACCTTCATCGGCCGACCCGTCACGTCTGCGTAAATCTGCATCGTCAGTGCGCTCTTGTCCGCGATGCCGCCGCAGTTCACTACCGACGAAATCTTCACGCCGTATTCCTCAAACCTGTTGATGATGGTCAGTGCGCCAAACGCCGTAGCCTCGACGAGAGCGCGGTAAATTTCCGCCGGCGTCGTGTAAAGCGTCTGGCCGACGAGCAGACCGGTGAGTTTTTGATCCACGAGAATCGTGCGATTGCCATTGTTCCAATCCAGCGCGACCAGTCCGGATTCGCCCGGCTGCAATTTCAGCGCCGCCTCGTCCAGATCACGGTGCGACAAAACTTTTTCCCCGCCCGGTTCGATGTAATTCACCAGCCAGTTGAACAAATCGCCCACGGCGGATTGGCCGGCTTCGAGTCCGAAATTTCCCGGCAACACGCTTCCGTCCACGATGCCGCAAAGTCCCGGCACATCGGCCAGTTTTTTTGTGTTCGGCGCAATCGCGATGTCGCAGGTGCTCGTGCCAATGATTTTCACCAGCGTTCCCGGCGCCACACCCGAACCGACCGCGCCGAGATGCGCGTCGAATGCACCGACCGCGACAGGAATTCTAGCCGTCAAACCAGTTTTCTTCGACCATGCGGCGGTGAGTCCGCCGACCGATTTATCAATCGAAAAAACGCGCGGCGTCAGACGCGAACGCAATTCCGCGAGCTTCGGATTTAATTTGGAAAGAAATGGCGCGTCGGGATAGCCGTGCCACTTCGCATTCCACATCGCCTTGTGACCGGCGGCGCAGACACCCGCGATGAATTTATCCGGCGCGAGCGTGCCGGTCAGTTCAGCGGGGACAAAATCCGCCAGTTCAATCCATGAATGCGCCGCATCAAAGACTTCCGGCGCAGTCCGCAGGCATTTCAGAATCTTGCTCCAAAACCATTCGCTCGAATAAACGCCGCCGCACTTGGCGAGATATTGCGGGCGCATTTTTTTGGCGAGCGCGGTGATTTCGCCGGCTTCGTTGACGCCGGTGTGGTCTTTCCACAGCCACGCCATCGCGGCGGGATTGTTCGCAAATCTTTTCTGGAACGCGAGCGGCTGACCGGTCGCGTCAACCGGAAGCGGCGTGCTGCCGGTCGTGTCCACGCCGATGCCGATGACTTGGTCGGCACTGAAACCTTTCACGGATTTCTTCGCCGTGGCGAGTGCCTGCTTGATGGTGATTTCCGCGCCATTGATGTAATCCGCCGGGTGCTGCCGCGCCAGATTCGGATCGCGCGCAAGGATGACACCTTGCGTGCCGTGCGCGTAAGTCCAGACGGCGGCGGCGATCTCCGCGCCGTTGGCGATGTTGACAATCAGGGCTCGAACCGAGTTCGTGCCGTAATCCAAGCCGATGGTGTATTGAGCTTTCATCGAGTTATCTATTTCATTTAGGCAACCCAGCCGCTCTTGAGGCCGTAGGCGCAGTCATTCCAGACGAGTTCCTGTTTGAACTGGCGCAGTTTCGTGTCCGCATCAATCACAACCGTTTCGAGTCCGGCAATCGCCGCGAAGTCCTCGA
>PKZR01000066.1 GCA_003133815.1 Limisphaerales bacterium
CTTTCAATCCACTGGCCGGAGCGCGTTTTATTCGCGGATGAATTTTAGTTCGCAGTTGCGCCCGCTGTTTCCGGCAATTGCTTTGGCTCGCTAGGCGCGACAATTTCCGGCAGCAAAACCGCCGTGCCGAACGTGACCAATTTCGCCGACTCTTGCGAGTGTGACCGGCGCAAGTGACCATAAACTTTCATGGCGAGCGCGCCGCCGTCAACGTGTCCAAGCCAGCGCGACACCGTTGGAATGTCAACGCCAGCTTCAATGCAGCGTGTGGCGAACAAGTGGCGCAAATCGTGATGCGTGATGCGTGATGCACCAACTTTTTCACAAGCATTTGTCAGCGATTTTTCGCACTCGCCAAGCGCGCAAACGCGGTCTGTCGGCTTTGGTTTTTGTTCGCCGTGCAACCGTTCAAGCAATTCGCGCATGGCCGGAATGATTGCCACATAGCGGAAATCATGCGCGCTGGTGGTTTTGCTCCGCTTGGCGTTGTGGACGCGAATTTCGCCGCGTTCAAAGTCCACGTCCTGCCAAAGCACTTGCTTGGCTTCGCTGATACGGCAACCGCCAAACGCGAGAAACCGAACCAAGTCCGCGCAACCTTTGGAATGTCCCGAACCCGCCGTTTCAATCCGTTTCACAATGGCGTCGAATTGCTCCGGCTCCGGCAGCGTCATTTGCTTTGGCTTCGCGCCTAGACGCCATTTCTTGCCGTGCTTCGTGCCAAATGCGGGGTTATTGTCACGGCCAAGCCCGCCGCGTGTCAGGATGTTTCGCAACGCGGCTAGGGTGTTGTTGGTGTTGGTGGTTTCAAACTTTCCAGAGAATCGTTTAAGCCAGTCCCGACAATCGCGCTCGGTGATCTTGGTTAGCTTCATGCCGTCCAATTCCGGCCATGTTTTGAGCAATGCTTCCGTGCGGTAATTCCAGTATTTTTTTGTTTCCGCCGCGAGCGTGTGGTCGTTTTCAATGTCGGCAAGGTAGAGCAAGCGGGCTTCGGCGAACGTGCCGCACTCTGCCTTTGGTTTGCGTAGCTCTTTGACCTTGAGTGGCAACTTGAGCTTGGCTGTCGTGAACACATCCGTTTCGAGGCTGGCGCGTTTTACGACGCCGTTGCGACCATTTTTAATCTTCACGCGGGCGAAGTAAATGCCGCTGGGGACGTATTGCATCAAGCCCGCGTGTTTCTTGAATGTTCGCCACTTGCCATCATTCGAGATTGACGATTCGGTTTTTGCTGGTAGTTTCCGGCTGTCTATTGCAGCCGCCGTTGGGGTGCTGTTTGTGTTTGTCATAACACCAAATATCATACGGTATCAAATGGCGGTATGCAATGACAAAATGGCGGAAAGTAAAAGCGAACAAATCGCCAATGTTTGCAACACGGTTGCCTCGGTAGCTCAGTTGGTAGAGCAGTTGACTCTTAATCAATTGGTCGTGGGTTCGAATCCCCCCCGGGGCACCAGCCTTCACTCTCCGCTGCGCTGTGAGCTTCGACTCGGCAAGCTTGAGCCTTCACTCTTTGATGTGCCCGTGCTCGCGGAGCATTTGAAGGGCGGCAGCGAAGATTTTTTCTTCCGTGAGCAGGAACAATGCGGAAATGATTTTTGGGTCTTCGCGTTGCCCGCTCATGCTTCGGGTGGCGGCAAAAATTTCATTGCGCCTTTCGACGGCGGATTTTCCGGCCAGCGTGCAAAACCAGGTGCGCAATTTTGGCTCGTGCGCAATGGCTTGGATTAGTATCGCCAGAGAGTCGAAGGTGTTGCTGGTGTTTGCTGCCATATGTCATATGCGCGTCGGCGGTTCAAAGTTGGGCCGAAAGCGGTGTGCTGTCAACGGCTTTGGCACAAATTTTTCCGCGACGAATTTTCTTGAGTTGCATTGCGAGGCTTGCGATTAAACGAGCCAGCAGGATTGAAGCAACTGAATTTTCCATGGTCAAATATTTAAGCCAATACTCCAGGTGGATTATCGCCGTGTTCGGTTTGCTGATCTTCGGGCTGTCGCAGACGAAGTGGCTTACGGATGAACCGTATTGGCAGAAAACCGAAGGCTCGCTCATTGACCGGCGCTATGTGTTGCGCGGCGAACGAGGACCGGATCCGAACATTGTGCTCGTCGGGCTTGGCACGAGCGCATTTCAACTAGACACTCTATCTAGCAATGAAATTGCCACGTCGCCGATATTGCAATTGATGCAGCAGCCGTGGCCATGGGATCGCCGTGTTTATGCAGCCGTGTTGGAAAAATTGATGAGCGGTGATGCGAAGGTGGTGATGTTCGATTTTGTTTTCGCGAGCGAAACGGACGGCGACGATGAATTCGCCAAGGATTTATTGAAATATAAGGACCATGTGGTTATCGGAGAAATGTTTCAGGATGAAAAGGGTCTTGATAACCAAACGAAAAGACTGACCGAACCGAACAGCCGGTTGTTGCTGCCAGGCTCGGATTCAGTGGTCGGCCTGGTGACGACATGGCCGGATTCCGATGACGTCACGCGCTGGGCTCGTTACCGCACTTCAGTCGAGCGGGAGACATCCGAAATGCCAGGCATTAATTCGGGCGTCGTGGAAACTTTGAAGGCGGATATAGCCAGCGGCCACGCTCCAGATAATTTGATTCATCTGACTTTGCTGACTGCGGAAAAATTTAATGAAAAAGTTGTCGTGCCTTCACCCGAACAATTCAAGTTCATTGATTTTCAAGGAGGGGGTGGAACGTATCGCCCTCTTCCGATTGAAAATATGTTTGTGGATGAATTGTGGAAAGCGCCGCCATTCAACGGCGGACTGGTTTTCAGCAATAAAATTGTCATCGTCGGCCCGATGGCGGAAATTTTTCATGACGTTCAATCCACTCCGTTTGGCGACATGCCCGGCGCGGAAATCCATGCCCAAACGATTGCGGCACTTCTGTCTCATTCGTGGCTGACAGGAACTTCTCCACGCTTCAACATCGCGCTCGCGCTGCTGATGTTATGTCTCGCATTGGGAATCTGTCTGTGCATTGACAGTGCTCCGTGGAAGATTTCTTTGCTCGCTGGGTCGGTCGTCGTTTTCTTCGTGATGTGCCAGATTGCGTTCAAATATTACAAACTTGTCCTCCCGATGCCGCAGCCTCTTTTCTGTCTGATCGTTCCCGGCGCATTCGGCATCGTCTTCCAATACGCGCTCGAACAATTTGAGAGGCTGCGCTACCGCAACGTGCTAGGTCGCTACGTTTCAGAAAATGTCGCGAAGGCGGTTCTCGAGGACAAGCGCTCGTTCGAGGAATCTTTGCGCGGACAGAAAAAGCCCGTTACAATTTTGTTCAGCGACATCCGGGGTTTCACTTCGATGACCGAGACCGCCGACGCGGACAAGCTTGTCGCGCAGCTCAACGAATATTTTTTGGAAATGGTGGGGACGGTTTTGAAGGAAGGCGGCACTCTTCAAAAATTCATCGGTGACGCGATTATGGCTGCGTGGGGTGACACGCACAGTGAGAGTCTGGAGACGGACGCGCAACGCGCCGTGAGCGCGGCGCTCCAGATGCGCGGAGCGCTTGCGAAGTTGAACGAGCGCTGGAAAAATGAAAAAGATCGTCCGAAGCTGGCCATCGGCATCGGCGTGAACCACGGCGAAGTCATCGTCGGCAACATCGGTCATCCGCAGCGCATGGAATTCACCGTGCTTGGCGACGGGGTGAATCTCGCGGCGCGGTTGGAAAGCTCGACCAAGCAGTTTCACGCGGACATTTTAATCGGCGAGCAGACGGAAAAATTGACACGTGAGAAGTTTATTTTCCGTTCGGTCGGGGCGATTGCGTTCAAGGGCAAGACCAAGCCGATAGAAGTTTTTTTCCTGCTGGGCGACCGCTCCCAGTCGGCACCCATGTGGCTGAAAAAATATCAGAATGCGGTTCAGCTTTATCGCGGGAGGAAATTTGCGGAAGCCGCAGTTCAGTTCGAGGATGTCAGGACGCAAATCGGCGGAGATGATTATCTTTGCGAAATGTATATCGAGCGCTGTAAGGCCTGCGTGGAAGAACCGCCGCCGGCGGATTGGGATGGCTCATTTAAACTAACTGAAAAGTAAGGTTCATTTTTTCTGGCAAACCTTTGCGCTTTGAATCCACAGATTTCATAGAAGAACGCATATTTTCAATTTATCTGTGTCATCTGCGGAAAAAACAAGTTCCCGGTTTGTGTAGTGCATAAATCATACAAAAAGTCGGGTTTTGCCCATGACAGGTAAAATTTGCCGGGTAATTTTTTTTTCGAAACCGGCAAAATTTGACCGGTGACTGTCATTAGTCCCTTGTCAACCATTGTTCTTCGACCGTAATTGGTCGCCCGCCGACTAACATTAGTTGCCCACCGACCATGTTTCTTCTCTTAACGACTGGCAATCGTCAC
>PKZR01000192.1 GCA_003133815.1 Limisphaerales bacterium
CCAACCGGCTGGAACTGGAGTTCAAATGCATCTGTTGGAACCTCAAACGGCTGGCAACTTTGAGCGCGACATGAAAGGCCACGCTCGAAACACGCTCCGGTTGGTTCAAACCGGTCAAAACCGGGGCGCTCAACCGTGTGCAACGGACGCGACCAACACAATTTTCCCTTCGTAAAATACGACGACATCAAATCAAATGCTCAAAACCATGTTTTTCAGAGGTCTCAGCTCCTCACCCCGGCCCTCTCCTCGTTTGGCGAGGAGAGGGAGAAGAGATGTCCCGTCGTCGCCCATTCTTACGTCATGTGCATAATTCCAATTTTATGGCCTTTCAACCTTTACTTTCTCGGTTTTGGCATGAAATTGCGGGATGGGAGTATCAGTTATTATTTTATAGGACCATCTACCGGCGATGCCATTCTAAATCCAATGACGAAAACCGGACTTCTCTGGTTGTCGTTCAAGACGCCATCCCATGTCTGCCTGACGAAAAAACTGAACCTCGCGGCCGGAATGTCAACCGCCAAATCAGGACTGCAAATCCTGCCTTGGAAACATCCCGGTTTGATAATGTCCGGCGGTTGAATTAAGCTGGCCTGCAAATAATTATGAATGAGGTGACACAATCCCGATGGCTGCCCGTGGTGCTGCTGGTCTGCTCGAATGTCTTCATGACGTTTGCGTGGTATGGACATTTGAAGTTCAAAGACAAGCCGNNAAGGTGAGGTGGAATCATTGCGCGGCGTTTGTCTGCATCCTGGCGGCGGTGGCCTTCGCCTTCTGGCCGCAAAAGTCGTGACCGGTAGCGGCGTCTGACAAACAGTCCTCACTGAAGGGTCCGTTTCTCCTCCAAGTGCTGCGGCGTAAAGGGCCGGGGCGGCGTGGAGTCAGCCGGCATGTTGCAGCGCCTTGTGCAGGCTGAGGGTGTCGCCGTCGTCTTTTTTCAATTCGCGGAAAATAAACGATGAAACGATGGTCCATGCGCCGAGGATCAGGAACGCGAGATGGATGCCGTGGATCATCTGCGGCGCGCTGGTGTGGAAACGGTCGGGAACGAAAAGCGCCGTGAGCAGCGAGGCGATGGCGATGCCGAAGCTGATGGACATCTGTTGCACGGTGCTGGTGATGGCGCTGGCCCCGCTGGTTTGTTCCTCGGTGACGTCGGCATAGACCAGCGTGTTCATGCTGGAATATTGGAGCGAGGTGAACACGCCGAAGATGAACACCTGGACGACGATGAGCCAGACGGGCGTGGCCGCGCCGATGGTGGCGAATGAAATGATGAGCGCGCCGAGCATGAGGGTGTTGGAAATCAGGACGCGGCGATAACCAAACCGCCGCAGAATCGTCCGCATGATTATCTTCAGGCACAACGCGGCGGCGGCCTGCGGCATGATGAGCAGGCCGGATTGGATGGGCGTGAATCCCAGCCCCACCTGATACAGCAGCGGAAACAGAAATGGAATCCCCCCGATGCCGAGCCTCGTGAAGAAGCTGCCGCTGACGGATGCGCGAAAAGTGCGGATGCCAAACAGTTTCAGTCGCAGCAACGGGAACTGGATGCGCGCCGCCCTCAGTCCATAAGCCGCAAGACAAAGCACGGAAACGGCCAGCAACACCGACAGCGTGAATCCGTTGAAGGTGTGCTCGCCAAAAACCTCCAGCACATACGCCAGCAGCGTGATGCCGGAGCCGAACAGGATCAATCCTGCTAGGTCAAGCGGATGGGATTTTTCCTGCCGGTAATCCGGCAGATGGCGGTAGACCAGGTAGAGACCGAGCAGGCCGACCGGGAGGTTGATGAAAAAGATCATGCGCCATTGGAAATAGGCCACCAGAAAACCGCCTGCGACCGGGCCAAGCATCGGGCCGATGAGACCCGGTATGGCCACGAAGCTCATGGCACGGATGAGTTCGGATTTTGGAAACGTCCGCACCAGGGTGAGCCGCCCCACCGGCACCATCATGGCCCCGCCGAATCCCTGCAGGACGCGGCACGCGACGAGCAGATGGATGCTGTTTGAAATGCCGCAAAGAAATGAACCCAGGGTGAAAGTGCCGATGGCCCATGCAAACACCCGGCGCGTGCCGAAACGGTCCGCCATCCAGCCGCTGATGGGGATGAACATGGCCAGGCTCAGTGTGTAGCTGGAAAGAACCGCCTTCATGCTCANNGACGACGGGCGTCTCCGATTTTTTTGCCATCGGTGAAATTAACCCGGACGCCGCGCCAGTTCAATTGCGCAGTGTTTAAGAAAAGCCGTCTTAGGAAAGCGCGAAGCAGGGTTTTGTTCAACCGTGCATCTGCAAAAGATCCTGAACACCCTGCAAGGATTTATCCACCTCTTGAAGCAAGGAAGGGATGTCCTCGGGCGTCAACTCCAACAAATCCATTGCTTGAGGACATGCATGCGCCATGGTTGAGCCGTCAATCATTTTATGCGCCAGATAATTGGCAAAGTTGACCGTTGCCGCCAGCCCGTTGGATTTTTCGTCAGTGGCGGGTGGATCATGATGCAACTTGACGGCGGTGCAAATATTCTCCGGCAAACCCCATCGGGCCAGAAGGCGTGCCCCCAGTGCGGCGTGAGTGAATCCAAACACCTGTTCCTCTGCAATTGCAAGTTTCGACCCGTAGAACCCGGATTCGCGCACCATTTGAGCATAGGTAATTCCCTCCTTTGAAATGAATACAAGCTTGCCAATATCGTGAAGCAATCCGGCGGTGAACGCTGTCGCATCAACCGTATGAACGCGCCGTGAAAGAAGCGATGCTGTGACCGCCGTCGTGACGGTATGCCGCCAAAGCCGCGTCGCGTCCGAAGCATATTTCGCCCGCACCTGTGTCATTGTCTGTGAAGCGATCATCGCGGTGACAATGCAATAGACCTCGTAAAATCCAAGCTGACAAACCGCCTGAAACATATCAGTCACCGGTTCGCCTCCGCCGTGGGAGGCGCTGTTGCAGCGCTTCAGCGTGGCGGCGGTCAAAGACGGGTCAACATTAACCAGTTCCACTATTCGGTCCACATCACGGTTGGGGTCGCTGAAAAGATTAAGCAGCTGAACGGCCACCGTCGGGGCCGGCGGCAGATGTCGAATGTTGTCAATATAACGGTTAATTTTATCCATCTCTAAAGATTGAATTGGCAGGAAACGGTCTGCCACAGATGCAGTATCCAAGAAAGCTTCCGAAATTTGCGCCTTCATAATCGTGTCTTGGCATCGGCTGCTTTTTGGAAAACTTTAGGGAGACGCTGATTTAA
>PKZR01000354.1 GCA_003133815.1 Limisphaerales bacterium
TACGTCATGTGCATAATTCCACTTAATTCCGACAGTGACGTGCAGCTCATCAACGATGTCAGCGTGGTGCTGAAGGCCCAGACCGACAATGTGTTGATCTACAAAGAACCCGACCCGCCGTTGGCGGAAATCCAGCTTTCGCTGGACAACTTCTCGACGGTGGTTCGCATGACGTCCCGCACCCCGGCGG
This sequence comes from Limisphaerales bacterium, assembly GCA_003133815.1. GTDB lineage: Bacteria > Verrucomicrobiota > Verrucomicrobiia > Limisphaerales > UBA11358 > UBA11358. Next base: position 191 of record PKZR01000354.1, read on the forward strand.
ACAACGTCAACAAAGGCAACCTTCGCCTTGTTCTCACAAACCTTGTTCGTTCTCTTTCATATGATGTTGCCAAGGCGTGCGGCGGCAGCCTGGCGAACCTTATTCTGAGCGGTTTTCCGCCCCAAAAGACACCCGGCCAGCCCATTGGCATACCGGCCACACCGCAGGGACTGACGTTGAGCCACGGCCCGCAATTGAGCCAGTTGGTTTCCAAGGTCAACCCGGTCTTTGGCGCGGTGATCTACAACCACCGCCTGACTGCGAACACGCCCGGAGCGGTGCCGGTAATCGTGCAGGACATGTCGGCCACCCACACGTTCACCGGCCTTATCGCCGGTGTGAAATACACCGATGATGTCAACGCCTCTGGCACTGCCGGCACGAGTGACTGGAGCAACCCGGCCAGCCTGACCGCCGACTGAGCGAAAAAGCCGGTTCCTGCAAAAGCTCACCGGCATTCAAGAAAGCCGTTCCGTGGAATGCGGAACGGCTTTTTGTTTCCACAGATTCAAATCCATTCTTTTCGGACGAGCCATGTCTTGATGAGCTGCGTCAGGGCGAGGTAGCAAAACAATGTCGCGAGCAGAATCGGCCAGAACTGCCAGGGCAGCGGGACGAAACGCAGCCCGCTCGCAATGGGCGAATACGGCAGATACGCGCCGATGGCCATGATGAGAATCGTGGTCATGGTGAGCTGCCAGCTCGCGCGCGACTGCACGAACGGGATCAGATTCGTGCGGATGACGTGGATGATGAGGGTCTGCGTCATCAGCGATTCGACGAACCAGCCGGTGTTGAACAGGGCGGCGGCGTAGGTGTGGTCGGGATCGGCGGCGTGGGCAAACCGCGCGGCAAGCTCCGGCGGCGGCACAAGCCCGGCATGGTTGCACTTGAAATAAAACCACATGACGCAAAAAGTCGTGTAATCGAAAATGGAGCTGATGGGACCGATGAAGATGATGAACTTGGCGATTTCGCCCATCTGCCACGGGCGCGGCTTGGCGATGTATTGCGCGGTCACGTTGTCCGTCGGGATCGGCACCTGTGAAAAATCGTAAAGCAGGTTGTTCGTGAGCAGCTGGATGGTCTGGATCGGCAAAAACGGAAACCACGCGCTCGCGCCGAGCATGCTGAACATGTTGCCGAAATTGGAACTCGCGCCCATGCGGATGTATTTCATGATGTTTGCAAAAACCTTGCGGCCTTCGAGCACGCCCTCCTCGAGCACCATCAGGTTTTTTTCCAGCAGGATCATGTCGGCGGATTCCTTGGCGATGTCCACCGCCGTGTCCACGGAGATGCCAACGTCCGCCGCGCGCAGGGCGGGCGCGTCGTTGATGCCGTCGCCCATGAAACCGACGACGTGGCCTTTTTTCTGGAGCGCCTGCACCACGCGCTTTTTGTGCGCGGGCGACAGCCGCGCATACACGTCCGTGCAGTCAATCACGTCGGCCAGCTGCGCGTCCGTCATTTTTTCCACGTCGTTGCCGAGGATGATTTTTTCGGCGTTGATGCCGACCTCGGTGCAGACCTTGCGCGTGACCAGGTCGTTGTCGCCGGTCAAAACCTTCACCGTCACGCCATGCTGGCGCAGGGCGGCGATGGCGGTTTTGGCGGAATCCTTGGGCGGGTCGAGAAACGCCAGGTAGCCCGTCAACACAAGATTTTCCTCATCGGCCTTGGAACACACGCCGCGCTTCTCCATTTTTTTGCTGGCGATGGCGAGCACGCGAAAACCGTCCTCGCTCAGAGAATTGACCTGCTCGATCAGATTGCCGACCAGGATCGGCTCCATCTCGAAAGTTTCACCGGCGCTCTCGAAGTGCGTGCATTTTTTGAACACGGATTCCGGTGCGCCCTTCGTCAGCAGCTGGCACTGGCCGTCGGCACCTTCGACGACCACGGACATCATGCGTCGCGAAAAATCGAACGGTATCTCGTCCACCTTGGTGATGTTTTCCACGCCAAGTTCGCGGTGCAGTTCCGAGTATTTCAAAACCGCGCGGTCCAGGACATTTTTCAGGCCCGTCTGAAAATGGCTGATGAGATAGGCGTCGCGCAGGACCTCCTCGCTTTCGTTTTTGAAAACGTCGCAGTGGATTTCCAGGATGACATGGTCAATCGTGAGCGTGCCGGTCTTGTCGGTGCAGAGCACGTTCATCGCGCCGAAGTTCTGGATGGAGTTCAGCTTCTTGACGATGACTTTTTTCTTGGACATCGCCAGCGCTCCCTTGGAAAGGCAGACCGACACGATCATCGGCAGCATTTCCGGCGTCAGGCCTACGGCGATAGCCAGCGCGAAGAGAAATGTTTCCTTGCCCCAGCTGTGCTTGGTGAAGCCGTTGATGAAAAACACCATCGGCGACATCACCGCCATGAAGCCGATCATCAGCCATACGAATCGTTTGACGCCCCTGTCAAACGCCGTGTCCGGCTGCTGGGCGGCGAGGCTGCTGGCCATCTTGCCGAAATATGTCTGCACGCCGGTAGCCACAATGACCGCCGTGGCCGCGCCGCTTTCCACGCTCGTTCCGAGAAAACAGAGGTTGGTATGTTCGATGATGGAGATGTTCTGCCGCGTGTCGCGCACGTCGGTTTTTTCCACCGGCAGCGATTCTCCGGTGAGCGTGCCCTGGATGACGAACAAATCCTTCGCGGATATCAAACGCACGTCGCCGGGAATCATGTCGCCGGCGGAAAGCTTTACCACGTCGCCGGGCACGAGGTCTTTGAGCGGGATTTCCTTCGGCTGGCCATCGCGCAACGCCGTCGCCGTGACCTTGATCATCGCCTTGAGCTTGGCCGCCGCGCTGTCAGCCTTCGTCTCCTGGATGAGACGCAGCAGCACCGCCATCACAATCATCCCCACCATCACCGAGGCGCCGATGTAGTCGCTCGCCTCGCTCGCCGTCGCAAACGTGATGGTGGCGATGACGGCCAGCAGAATGACCAGCGGATTGCGCACGGCCACCCAGAGCCGCAGCAGCCAGCCGTGCTGTTTTTCCTGCGCAACCTCGTTCGGGCCGAACACCTCCAGCCTCTCCGCCGCCTCATCTTCGCTCAGGCCCGTCGGCGAGGAATTGAGCCGTTGCAGGATTTCGGCGGCTTCATTGGTTGCCGCATCGCGCACCAGGTCGGCGGCACGCTGCATGTTCGCATTTTTTTCGGAAGGCATAAAGGGTGATATGAATGTTTAGGCGACGTAACGTTCCAGGACCGTGAGCAGCGAGCGCAGGTTGGCGCGGCCTTCGGACGGGCTGGCCGCGCTTTCGATGCAGGTGTGCAGGTGGGATTCCAGCACCTCCTCGCTGAACGACTTCAATGCGCGCCGCGCCGAGACCACCTGCATCAGCACATCCGAACAATCGGCGTCGGCCTCCATCATTTTTTCAATGCCTTCAATCTGGCCCTTGATTTTCCGCAGGCGGACAACCAATGCCCGTTTTTCCAGTCCGGGACGAACGTACTTGGCTTTCATGACAAAAACTTAACAGGTTTCACCGGGCGCGCCACGCCAAAATGGCGATTGACGCAATATGGGGGGTAGGGGTATATGGTAGCGCGAAGGTTGTCAACCTGTCTTTGGCTCCGCCGGCGAACCGGGGGGGGATGATGTAGCTCAAGCTACATTCTGGTTGACCACTGGCAACCCGGTTTGCGTCCTTGGCTGCAGGGTATTGCTTGTGATAAAAATCAGGTGTTTGCCAATGACCACGGGTTTGGCGTGCGCCGCCGCTTCCGCGGTGGCGCAGGATCCCACCAATTTTCCATCCGCCCCGGGACTCGTTCAACCACCGGTCGGCGGGCAAAATTGGAACTGGCACGTCCAGAACACCGACATCGTGCAGGGTTATCCGGCATTTCCCGCAAGGTATTTCGGACCGGACAGCCTGGCGTCCGGCGGCGAGACGCGCGAGACGGTTTCGCTGGATTTGATGGCGGGAGTCCGCCTGTGGCGCGGGACTGAGGCGCATATGGACGGCCTGATGTGGCAGGGCTTCGGCGTGAACAACACGCTCGGAGTGGATGGTTTTCCCAACGGCGAAGCGTTTCGCCTGGGTACGGCGGTTCCCAATCTGAACATTCCGCGGCTGTTCATCCGCCAGACCATCGGCTTCGGCGGCGAA
>PKZR01000166.1 GCA_003133815.1 Limisphaerales bacterium
GTGGGCGTGACCTGTTGCCGGGGCGCGAGGGTGGTGAAACTGTTCGCGGCATTGGTGCTAACGGCGATCGCCAGCCAATTGCTCGTGCCGGTGAACGCGCCGGACCCGAAATCCACCAGCGTGGTGAACAATCCATTGGTCACGGCCACCGCCGTGTTCGTCACCGGCCCGGCGATGGCGACACCGGTGCTGTTAGTAGCGAACAGCGTGAACGTCAGGTCGTAACTGCCGTTGGCCGCGCCGCCTCCGTTGTTGAGCCGGCCTTGATAGGTGAACGCCGTGCCTTGATAGGTGAAGGCCGTGCCCTGGGCAAAGACGGTTGAGTTGAGGGTTGAGAGCATCACCAGTGTGATGAACAAGCGTTGAAGCATGTTTTTCATAATGATTTGAGATTTAGAGCGCCCCGTGGGGATGGTATTTGGACTTCCTGCCACCTTTTCTACTTCACGCCCGATTCAATTGCAATTCAAAAAAACCAGTGGCCTTGCGGACGACACAGCCGATCAGAAGCGGTTTTCCAAGGCATTTCGCCTGGCGCAGCTGCGGTGACATCCCCGCAATGAGAAGTTGTTTGATTTCACAAATCAAGCGTTTATCTTCGCGGCGTCCCACAAATAATTCCCCCTCTCCTCGCCCAAACGAGGAGAGGGCTGGGGTGAGGAGTTCGTCATTTAATTATCCGTTTGATCTTCTTTTCATCTGGCGGCACGAACCGTTGACCGGCCACGTTTTTCATCACCCGCACACAGCCAGTCCGGCGCTGCAACGCATCCCAGATGGCCAGCAGGCAGCCCTCGCGGTTCTCTCGCCACTGGTGGTTCCAGAAACGCAGCGTCTCAATGTCCTGATCCGCCAGAAATTTTTCACGCACCGCATCGCGCTCCAATCCTTCCGGCAGACCATGCTGGAAACCGTCCATCTCCACATCCAGCCGCGCCGCCGCACAATAGAAATCCAGGATATATCCCCTCATCCGTCCTTCGGACACCTTCTCCCCCGCTTCAGGGGGAGAAGGCTGGGATGAGGGGGCAATCACATATTGTCGCCGGAATTTGAAGCCGACAAATCGCCGTCCGCGCAACGCCCGCCACAAATCCCGTTCCGCGTCCGTCTGATCACGGCGAAGCTGGCGGGCAGTGGAGATTGGGTTTCCGGAAGATTGTCTTCCAGATGGCGGAAGTGGCGGTGCCGAGAGAGTTGTTCCGGGCCATTCTGGAAAGGATTGGGCGGCTGAGATTGGCAACNNGAGGTGTCTTCACATCCGGGAGAAACCAGGCATTGGAGCCAAAAATGCCGTCGAAACACCTTCCGCGCCGGGAAAAAACCAGTGGCGGACTGGAAAAATGATTTGCAAACTTATGAAGAAAGCAGAAAATCACGAAAACAACCCACGCCGTTCGTGGGCATTAAACCATATGGGAAATCCCAGATTAAATAAATTTGAGAAATTCAAATGTCTTTTCCCCCAGTCAATCAATTCCTCGCTCCCTATTGACACTTTCCCCTTCAATCTTATACTCAAACCAATATGAGTATTGCAAATTTATCAGTCCAAACATTACGCAAAGCCGCCGATCTCAAAGAAAAGATCGTGGCCTTGGAAAAAGAGTTGATCCAAATTTTATGTTCGACTGCAAAAAACATATCCACCGCGATCAAACAAACCGTCAAAGCCCCAAGAAAGGTGGAATGAGTGCTGCGGGTCGGGCTAGTGTTGCAGCGGCCCAGAAAGAATCCTTGATGTGAAATTAAAATAATTAAAATTTAGCAAGCCTAAAACTAAAACCAAAACTAACAATATGAAAAGATCAATAATAGCAGCAATACTTGGCGTGGCTGGTTCAGTGGCAACGACCTATGGTCAGGGAATAATTCAGTTTGATAATTATTATGGTGCAGTTTATGACCCTGTGGTTTATGGTGCTGGAGTTGCGGGGCATGCGGCAGGTTCTAACGTCAATAGCACGAGTGTTGAAGTGGCCTTGTTCTATGCGCTTGGCAATTTAAGCAGTGATTCTACCAGTGCATTTTTGACTGCGGCAGGATCTGCGGTTGGAACGACTTTCATTGATTCAACCTTAAATTCCCATGGCTTACTTGGGACTGGGACAGGTCCTGGTGGATTTTACAATGATGGCACTGATATAACTTTGGCTGGCTGGGTTACAGGTGATACGGCCACTTTCATGGTTGAAGCATGGGATACTACCGCTGGTGGGACTTTTTCCACGGCAGGAAATCTCATAGGATCAAGCGCATTGTGGACGGAAGTTGGTGATCCAAGTTTACCGGGACTTTCCGGAACTGGCATTATACCGTCATCTCTCGGAGACCCAGCGGAGACCATGGCGAATGGTCCGTTGGGAGTTGTTATGACACAAACTGTTCCCGAACCCACCACGCTGGCCTTGGCTGGTTTGGGCGGTCTGGCGTCGCTCATGGCGTTCCGCCGCAAGCAGGTGTAATTGCAAGTTTAGTTTTAGGTTTTTGTTCAGCCCCGCTCCGTAAAACGAGCGGGGCTTTTTGTTTGCCCCGGCACGCCGCGTTCCACCGCATGGTAAGGACGGGTTCAGAAGGTTTTTGACCAAATCGCAAGCAAGGTGCTTCAGTATTACAAAAAACTTCACGACATTGATGGCGATGCCGGCGGCGTGTTGGTGCTGACGGCCTGGTTTGGTTTCAGGCGGCTGACATCGTTTGTGTCCGGCGAATCTGCGCTGAAAGTTTTCATGGTCAACAACCACGCCACGAGACAGCCGGGCAAAAGCGGTTTCCAAAAGCATTTCGCCTG
>PKZR01000033.1 GCA_003133815.1 Limisphaerales bacterium
CAAAGACAAAATCTTCGTCAAGCGCAGTCCAGAGGAATTGGAATATAAAACCGACAATCAGAAAAGACAGATCGAGAGTAGTGAACATTCAGCAGACGAGCGGCAAAAAATGTGTCATATTTGCCAACAAATGGTGAGACTCTCTTTCTCGAAAATTATAAAAATGATGTATGAAAATAGGCATTCAAGGGATCATTTTTACTCGCGAATGGAGCGAGCCGGTCAGTGCCAACCATTTCGGGATGAAAATTAAAGCCAAAATAAACCTATGGACAAATTAAACGATCAATTAAAGGCTCTCGGCGAAGAATTGAAAGCCGCCGATGCACAAGAACGACATGTGCGCCAGTCAGCGATGTCCAGACGGTGGTTCGTTCGCAATTTGGCAGTAGTAGCTGGGGCCGTCGTTTTAGGTTCCATTCAGAAGTTAAAAGCTGATGAAGGGTGCGGAACAAACACGCATGGATGTAGTGGTGAAAACACATGTAGCACAAATTTGTGCAGTCCTGGAAATACTTGCAACCCGAATACTTGCTCAAGCGGAAATGAATGTAACACAAATAAGTGTTATTCTCAAAATCAGTGTAATGCAACCAATGAATGTATCACTGCGAATTATGCTAATTGCGGTAGTGGCGATGCTTGTTCGGCGGGAAATTCTTGTGGCACTAATCAATGTGATGCGAAGGATTTTTGCATAATGAATACATGTGATTCCAACCAATGCGCGCAAGATACTTGCACAACCAATACTTGCAACGTGAATGATACATGTTCAAGTGACAACAAGTGCGGCAGTCTTAATTTCGGATGCACAAGCGGTAATGCATCATGCACATTCGACATTGGCATACTTTAACAACCATTTTATATGAGAAACCAATACAAATTCATTTTTTTGGGATGCTTTTTTTTAGCGATGCCAGCCTTTGCAGGCACAACTAATGAAATTGACCGTTGCGTGGCGGCGATTAACAGCATCAAGTCGTATGACGTGACATTTACTATAGAACATTTGTCCTATCCCAATTGTAATAATTTGGCAAAGCCTGATGCTCCTGTCGTAGCAGCTACCGATACTAACCGGGATGTGCTTGCTGTTGGCTTGGGGCGGCGCATCGAGCGAGGCGTCGGAAACAATGAGACACACACTATTGGGATCATTGATTGGAACACAGCAACTACCAATGGACGCCCATTGGCAAAGGCACTGACATTCGTTTTGCCTGGTTTGACTTATTACGATTATTTGAATCCGCCGTCTGGGAATTTCTTTTTAAGCGATTTGTTAAGTGATAAACATTTCAACGTTACTCCTCTTGAGTCAGACTCTTCGAATTCAGTGCCAGCAGGTTTTCAAATTGGCAGTTCTCTTTCGACTGGTTTCATTCGAATGTGGCCGGATCCAAAGTATGGATATTTGCCAAGTAAGGTCGAATGGTATCATGAAGTTAAAGACGGACAAGTTAGCCTGCTTTATCGAATGCAGGTGGAAAAATACATTCAGGGCAATGATGGGACTTGGATTCCGGCGAAGGCAATCCTGACTTCGATTATGCCGACAGGCGCTGCTAAAGGACGAGAAGTAACGGGGTTCTCAATGACTGTTGACGTGGCACATTCCTCTTGGAATTCAGTCACATCTGACGAGTTATTTTTTGCCAAGAGCCTGCCGACCGTGAATTCAGATCAAGATGGCTGGAAATATTACTATTCGCCACCTTTGCTGTCGTCTATCAAGGCTGCTGAAGCCATCCGCAGCCCAGAACATTTTGAGTTAATGAGGGGTATCGTTTTAGGAGTCATGGTCGCAATCACGTTCCTGTTTATTATCCTTCTCGTTATGCGCAGAAGGAAACCGCATGAACAATATAGTAGGTAACGAAGCAACTCGACCTCTTTCTATCTTGAAATTAAATCCCACGCTTGGGGTTGGGGGTGGGTGTTCTTCAAGTGGATATAAAACTTCTGGAGGTGCGTGCGGTTCGAATGGACTAAAATCGCTTTGTATCCAGCCAGCTTTAAACCTGGAGGAAATTCACACTGATGTTGCATTTGATCAGCGCCGATTAAATCTTGGAACTACCCCGGATACCGGAACCTTGGTAACACTCATTGATCTCGACTTGACGGTCGCTTGTAATCTTCGCTGCACCTACTGCTTTAAGGAGAAGTGGAATGAGCACATGGAAGAGCAAGTTGCTTTTGATGCGCTTGTCTGGCTTCTTCATGCCTCTGGTTCCGCCAAGGAAGTCCATGTCAACTTCATGGGCGGAGAACCCTTAATTCGTTTCAAATTAATCCAGCGAATAGTTCCATTTGGCAAGCGGCGCGCATGGCAGATGGGTAAAACAATGCATTTCGGAACGACAACCAATGGAACTCTCGTAACTGATAAGGTGGTCGAATTTTTTAAAAAGTGGGGAATGGGATTCCACACATCCATTGATGGAACGCCGGATATTCAAGACCGGAACCGTCCGATGGTTTCTGGCCAAGGCTCGGCGCGTCTTGTGGAAAAAGCTGTTCCAAAAATTCTTTCCAATCGCCCAAATACCACTGCCAGAAGCACCGTCGTGCCGGAGTCGGCGGGTTCGCTTGTGGAAAGCTATCGCTATTTCCGGTCTTTGGGTTACACCAATATCGCTTTCGTGCCCGGTGGTCCAAGTTTTTGGAACAAAGAATCCAACGCAGTATATGAGCAGCAGTTTTCAGAAATTGGCGACATTGTGATTGAAGAATTTCGCAAAGGCATTTTCGTCAATGTAAAAGGGATTGACGAAGCCATCCGTGGAATTGTCCGAAATCAGCGTCCGCAACATGCTTGTGGAGCGGGACGCGGTATGCTGCTGATAGATATTCATGGGGATATGTGGCCTTGCCACCGCTGGAACAAAGCATCCGAACGTGTGTGGCGAATCGGAAATATTTATGAGCATTTTAATCAAATGGCGAGAGCCGAACTGGACGTTCGCTGTCAGACCGACCTGTTGGAACAGGATTGCGAGCACTGCGTCGCAAATAAATTTTGTGGCGGCGGATGTCCAGCGGAAAATCTCGAGGAAACCGGCAAAGTGTATAAGCGTCATCCGAACGCTTGCGAACATACGCGAGTTTGGGCGCGAGTTGGCCAGCGGGTGCATGACGTTCTGCATAAAGAGGGAAACCCATTATTCTTTAAGCAATACTACAATCGGGAAATGACTGCTTAACTTTGCGCAGCCATATGAATTGCGAAAGCTTCAAATCTCGGTTGCAGCGATTGGATCCAATTTTTTTATCCAATGGCGAGCAAGGAGCTTTGCGAGTTTTGGAAAAAACTGCGCGCGCGGTCTGTGAGGTTGCTCTTAACGATTCTGCCTATGAAGAACAAGTTATCAGCGAAGTCGAATCGTTTTTATCGAATTCTTGTGATTCAAATTCAAGTCGGCAATCCTCCATCAAACTTTCCATTCATTTAGTCCATGAAGCGGTTGGGCTGGAAGGCACTGCCCACGCTTTGGCTGCATTGGTCAAGTTTCTCGAAACGAATGTAAGTGCGCGAATCATAATTCGCTCCAATCAATCCGTTTTCGATTACATGCCGATTCTGTCGCTGGCAAAGTCACTTCGTGAGGATTTCAAGCTTGGTAAAGAGGTAGGGATACAGTTGAGTGCGCCTTTCGGTGAATACCGTGAAGTTGAAATGGAAACATTGTTTAATCTGGGCGTTCGCCTCAAATATGCTTCAGGATGGATTCAAGATTGTCCCACAGATCAAATTCCGGCCATCAATGTTGGCGTGCTCCGTAGTCTTTCAGAGTTTGGTTTCCGTGTTCCAGTTGAATGGTATGTGCATGAGAATAACATCCAAGGATTTGAGACGACAATTCAAAATCTGCTTATTGCAAATTTCTCTGCGGGATTTTCGCTGCCTCTCGTTTCCAAAAATCCTTATCACCGATTCGAGTCGGGTTTTCCGAACCTTCCAGACGCGCTGGCATATTGCCAACTACTCATGCGAACTTACAAACAATACCCTTATTATGACGATGTTTTCTATCCACTTAACATATTGGCGTTGCTTGTCAAAGAAGGCGGTTGGATTCCTCGGCTAAATATCCCAGCCGCAATAAATTTCATTTTGGACGAAAAAGGGCATATCGGCATTTTTCGTCAATCTCCCGCGTTGAATCGTCATTGGAGCAGCATTTCTGAAATAGCGGCAACTCCGTTGGACGGATTGCGGAATCGGTTTTTGCAGTGCGCAAGTGAAGTATGGAAATGGGAAAATGTTCCTTATTGTCGTGAATGTTGTTGGCGACATATTTGTGGCGGACTTGATCCGAATTCCAATGGTGCTTTAAGCCGCGATAAGTTGGATACAATGTGCGGATACCGTAAATTATTTTTAGAACATTTTGCGAATCTTCGAGCTTCTGATTATGTTGTTGGAGTTTCTGAAAAAGAAATGACTTCACACAAACAGTCTGCGGCCAGACCTGCCTGATAAACTGGCGCAACGACATCAAAGTCGTGCTACTGTTAGCGATTGTGTCTCTGTTCCTATTTGAATTTATGTTGCATTATCAAAGCGTATCCGTATAGCCAACCCCGGCTAGGCAGTGGGCGGAAGTGATGGCAGAGTGAGGCGATGCCAAATTCATTGCCTCGACGTAAACACATGACACCCGCCCAGCGGGAGAAAATCCTCCAGGCTTGGCGGGCGAGCCCAGTGCCGGACAAAG
>PKZR01000289.1 GCA_003133815.1 Limisphaerales bacterium
TGATGGTTTCGCGGCGGATTTTGTCCTCGTCGCTCACGATGTAGGCCTTGTGCAGCGGCACGTTGCCGGCGTCCACGGCGGTTTGATACTTCGGCAGTTCCTTCTCGTTCTGCCAATAGACATCGGGCGTCTGCGAGACGGCGCTCATGCCGAACGCGTAAATGTCCGAGCCGGCGCGCGTGCTGTAGCCTTGAAAATTGCGCTGTAATTTCTTCTCTCGCTGCGAAATCGTCAGCTCGTCGTTCGGCTTCGCAAAATGATCCATGCCAATATAAACGTATTGGTTGTCCGCCGTGAGCCGTTCGATGACAAGCTTGAGAACTTCCAGTTTGCTTTCCGGCGTGGGCAAAACTTTTTGCTCCAGAATTTTTTGCGATGGCTTGATCCACGGCACATGCGCGTAGCTGAAGACCGCGAGGCGGTCGGGCTTCATTTCCAAAACGGTGTCGAGCGTTTCATTAAAAGTCTCTGGCGTTTGGAACGGCAGACCGTAAATCAAATCGAGATTGATGGAGCCGTAGCCGAGTTCGCGCATCCAGTCCATCGCCTGCTGCGTCATTTCGCGCGGCTGGATGCGATGAATCGCCTCCTGCACGACGGGATTAAAATCCTGCACGCCCATCGAGGCGCGATTGAAGCCGATTTCGCGCAGCGCCACCATGTGCTCGCGCGTGAGCCGGCGCGGGTCAACCTCGACGCTCGCCTCGATGTCGGGCGAAAAGGTGAAATGCTTGTGGATGATTTCACCGAGCCGGCGGATTTCATCGGGCCGCAAAAACGTCGGCGAGCCGCCGCCGAAATGAAGTTGAACCGCTTTGCGTTCCTTGTTCAGCATCGGCGCGAGCCGGGCGACTTCGCGGCCCAAATAATCAATGTAATCGCGGCCTTTATCGTGGTTGAGCGTAATGACCGTGGTGCAGCCGCAAAACCAACAGAGCGTTTCACAAAACGGAATGTGGAAATAAACCGAAAGGTCGCGCGGCGTGCGGTTGTTGTCGGTGATTTTTTCGGAAAGCTGTTGCCATGTCACCGTGTCGGTGAACTTGGTCGCGGGCGGATAGCTGGTGTAACGCGGCCCGGCCACGTTGTATTTTTTTACCAAATCCAAATCTACGTTCAATGTTTTCACAAAATCAGTTTAGCCACAGAGGCACAGAGACGCAGAGAAAACAAATCCGAGGTCCGATCTGAAAAATGTTCCAGCTCAGTGCCTCTGTGTCTCTTTGGCAAATTGTTCATTTGAATGCTTTTACAGTCTCCACCAAAGCGGCGATGTTTTCCAGTTTTGCCGCCGGCGTCAAACCGTGGCCCAGATTAAATATGTGGCCCGGCCGGCCGCGCATGGCTTCGAGAATTTTTTTGGTTTCCGCCGCGACAACTTCCGGCGTGGACTCGGCGATATGCACTGGTGAAAGATTTCCCTGCATCGCGATGTGCGCGGGAATGATTTTTCGCGCCTCGGCCATCGAAGTTTGCCAGTCAATGCCGACCACATTCGCGCCGCTGGCGATGAGATCCGGCCAGTTGCCGTGGGTGCCCAGCGAGAAATTGATGACGGGAACTTTACCTCCGATGTTGGCGATGATTTGATCCGTCCAACGACCGGAAGCCTCCTGAAATTCCGTCGCAGCCAAATGCCCGCCGTGGCTGTCAAAGATTTGCACGGCGTCCACGCCCGTGGCGATCTGCATCTGCAAATATGCGGTGATGGCGGCGGTCAATTTTTCCGCGAGCACAAAATATGTTTTCGGATCTTCACGAAACAACTGCAGCGCGCGACTGTATTTCGGCACGCTCGCGCCTTCCATCATGAACGTCGCCAGCGTCCACGGCGAGCCGGTGAAACCGAGCAGCGCCGTTTGGTCGCCAAGTTCTTGGCGTAAAATCCGCAAAGCTTTATCCACATAGCTCAAGCGCTCAACGACGCGTTCGACGGAAAGTTTTTCAATGTCCGCCTTGGTCGTCACGGCGAAGTCCATCACGACGCCGCCGGTTTCCTTGAAATGATAGGTTTGCCCCAGCGCCTCGGGAATCACGAGGATGTCGCTGAACAATATCGCGGCGTCGAAGCCAAACCGCCGCACCGGCTGAAGCGTGACCTCAGCGGCGAGTTCTGGATTTTGAACCAATTGGACGAAGGTGTAAGCTTCCTTGAGCTTGCGATATTCGGGCAGCGCGCGGCCGGCCTGGCGCATGAGCCACAGCGGCGGACGATCTACCGGCAGGCAACGCGCGGCGCGATTGAAGCGTTCGCGGGCGGTCAGGGCCATGTCAGTGGAGGCATTCATCCGATTTCAAATTCAACTGCGTTCAAAATAGGTGATAGATGATAAAAGAGGCAACGTAGGCCAGCCCGGTCATGTAAAAAATCTGGAATAACGGCCATTTGAAGCTGTTCGTTTCGCGGCGGACAACGACGGAGGTGGCAAGACATTGGGCCGCGAGGATATAATAAACAAGCAGGCTCATGCAAGTTGCGGTGGTGAAAACCGGCGCGCCGTCGCTGCGTGTCGCATGGCGCAGCGTGTCGTAAAGCGACTTTCGGTTTTGTTCCGCCGCATCTTCACCCACGCCATAAACGACGGCCAAAGTGGAAACAATCACTTCGCGCGCGGCGAACGAGCTGATGATGCCGATGCCGATCTGCCAGTCGAAACCGAGCGGTTTGATGGTCGGTTCAATGACATGACCGATTTTTCCCGCAAAGGAATTTTGCAGCGCACTTTGCGCGGTCAAATGGCCAGCGGCGGCGCGAAGTTCGGTTGCTAGTTTGGAATCACCGGACTTTTCGAGTTGAGCCGCTTGCGTCGTCATCGCCACAGCAACGGCGGGTGGCGCGGACTTGGGATAATGCGACAGCGTCCATAGCAGCAGTGAAATCAGCAAAATAATTGTTCCGGCCTGCTTCACGAAAATTTTCGCGCGGTCGAACGTGTGAAGGAACGCCGTGCGCAAACCAGGCAAACGATACGGCGGCAGTTCGATCACCAGCGGCTTGCTACCTCCTGGCAAAATCGTCCGTTGGAAAACCCACGCCATGCCCAACGCGAAAAAGATTCCCATGGCATAGGCACCCGTGAAAACCAGCGCGGCCTTGAACGGCGATTGCGGAAACAGCAGCGCCGTGATCATCGCATAAATGGGGATGCGCGCCGAACACGCCATCAGCGGCGCGACGAGAATGGTCGCCAGCCGGTCACGCGGATTTTCGATGACGCGGGCGGACATGACAGCGGGAATCGCGCAGGCGTGAGCGGAGAGCAGCGGCACGAACGCCTTGCCGGGCAGGCCGAGCTTGCGCATGATTTTATCCATCACAAAAGCGGCGCGCGCCAAGTAACCAGTATCTTCCAGCAGCGACAGCGCAAAAAATAGAATGCAGATTTGCGGCAGGAAAACGAGAATGCCGCCGACGCCGCCAATCACACCGTTGACGAGCAGGCTTTGCAAATCAGGTTGCATGACCTGCGACGCCACCCAAGTTCCGATGGTCGCAAACAGATGATCAATCAGTTGCATCGGAATTTTTGCGACCCAAAAAATGAGGAAGAAAAACGCGAGCATGACGGCAAGAAACGCCCCGACACCGGCGACGGGATGCGTCAAAAATCTGTCCAATTTTTCCGTGCGTTGCGGTCGTCGCGCGGCGGCGGCGTTCATCACTTTAGCGGAAACGGATTCCGTCCATTCGTAACGTTTCTGATACGGACAAGTGGCGCAAGCCGTGACGCAATGTGCATTGGAATACTGCGCCGATTCCACAACCGCGCAACCGGCGAGCCGCTCGATTTCCTGCCGCAATTCGTCAATACCTTTGCCGGTGCGCGCAGCGATTGGGACGACGACACAGCCGAGTTCTTCGCGAAGCTTTGTCACGTCAATGCGGATGTTTTCGCGTTCGGCCATGTCCATCATGTTCAGCGCGATGATGACCGGACGTTTCAATTCGAGGACTTCGCTCGCCAGAAACAAATTTCGTTCGAGATTCGTCGCGTCAACGATAACAAGTGCGGCGTCTGGCGCGGGTTGGCCTGCGAGCCGTCCGCGCAAAGCGTCCGCCGCAAGTTTTTCATCCGGTGAGGAACTTTCCATGCCGTAAAGCCCAGGCAGATCAACCAACGTAATTTCCCACTGGCCAATGCTTGCCCTGCCGATCTTTTGCTCGACCGTAGTGCCGGGAAAATTGGCGGTCTTGGCGCGCAATCCAGTCAGCGCGTTGAAAAGCGTGGTTTTGCCAGCGTTCGGATTGCCGACGAGCGCCAGAGTAAACGCACGATATGCCTGCTTCGGCAACGGCGCTATTGAAATTTTCCCAAGCCGCTTCCTGCCTGAAAAAATTTCAGCGACAGGCGAACTAGAATTGTTTGAATGGCCGTCGCTCATGTCAGGACAAGTTGCAATGGTCGGGCGCGCAGACCTCCAGCCACACGCGCGCGGCGAGTGATGCCGACAGGCCGATGCGCGAGCCGAAAATCTTGATGATGAGAGGGTCGCCGGATTTTACGACCTCGATCTGCCGCCCGATGCAAAGCCCCAGTGATTTAAGGCGCAAGAATTCCTCGCTCTCGGTTTCGATGCGGCGAACCACGGCGCACGACCGCTGCGGAAGTTTGTCCAGCCGCGTCTCACGGAGATTTGTCGAATCCTCTGTCATCATTTCAAAACAAATTTAGGCGACGGGCCAATTTTGGCTAACCTAATATTGCCATCCTCTGAACAATTTTTGCTTGGTTGGTCGAATACAAGCGTCTAGCAAAGTACATGTCGACCGTCAATACGCCGTGTTGACATGGTCTTTGCCATGACAGGTTAAGGTGCAATTTCCGTGGTTGCCTCCGGTGGAGTTGAACTGCAACACGCCATTGTATGGCTGAACGTATGCAGTGTTGAAATTGATCAGGCTGGGCTGGGTGGAACCATGCGAGTCATGGCAAGTGGTGCAGGCGGTGGTGTCGTCAACGATGTGCTTCTGGTGATATTGCCAGCTTGTAGCCTGCTGGCTGACAACCACCGAACTGCTGTGACATTTGAAGCAAAGGTCGAAACTGGCGGAGTTGTAGGGCGTAAAGTCGATAAGCAATAACTGTCGTTCCAACAACGGCGGATAGATTGAGCCATGAGGGCCTTTGGGCCCGGTGCCGCCGGCCCCCGGACCCTGGTCGTTGTTGT
>PKZR01000244.1 GCA_003133815.1 Limisphaerales bacterium
TGTTCATTTGCGGCGGCGCGTTCACCGGCTTAGATAAAATAATTCAACGCCGGCTCGGCCGCCATACGATGGGGTTCAGCGCGATTGGTGAAACGCACAAAACTTCTTTGCACGCCGCACGCGACGAAATATTGTCGCACGTTGAACCTGAAGATTTGCTCAGCGGCGGATTCATTCCAGAATTCGTCGGAAGATTGCCAATCGTCACGACGCTCGCGGAATTGACCGAGGACCAGATGGTTTCCATTCTCACGGAACCGAAGAACGCGTTGACGAAACAATTCGCCAAGCTCATGGCGATGGAAGGCGTGGAGCTGGAATTCACGCCCGACGCGCGGCGTGAACTGGCGGCGCAGGCGCTGAAAAAGGGGACAGGCGCGCGGGCGTTGCGCGGGCTGATCGAGAAGCTAATGCTCGACGTGATGTTCGACGCGCCGGACAACGCCAGCATCGCCCACGTCAAGATCACGCGCCAAGTCGTGCGCGGCGAAAGCAAGCCGATTGTGCGCCGAAAACAGGACGCGGAGGCGGCGTGAACGGAAGATCCTTAAATGGAATCTGACATTTCTCCGAAAACCGCAGCCGCGCGGCTCAAAACATCTTCATCGCTGCGCCCGGCGCTTGCCATCGTCCTCGGCAGCGGATTTCATCATGTTCTGACGGAGCTGCGAGTGGACAATAAAATTTCCTTTGAGAAGATTCCCGGCTTCCCAAAACCTACCGTCAGCGGCCATGCGGGCGATNNGCGGGCGAATTGTATTTCGGCCATCTTTGCAATACACCGGTTTTGATTTTGAGCGGACGGGCGCATTTTTACGAAGGCCATGAAATGGAGCGCGTCACATTTGCCGTGCGCGCGCTGGCGGCTTTTGGCATCAAAGATTTGCTTCTGACAAACGCGGCCGGCGGCATCAACAAAAATTTCCGCGCGGGTGATTTCATGGTTTTGACCGACCACATCAATTTAATGGGAGCCAATCCTTTGCGCGGCGCGGCGATCCCCGGTTTGCCCCGATTTGTGGATTTGACGGAGACTTACGACATAAAATTGCGCGAGCTTTTGTTTAAGGCTGGGAAAATTACCAGATTGAAATTACAGCGCGGCGTTTATATTGCCGTGAGCGGGCCGAGCTACGAGTCGCCGGCGGAAATTCGTGCGTTCACAAAACTTGGCGCGGACGCGGTCGGCATGAGCACGGTGCCGGAGGCGATTGTTGCGCGGCAATGCGGATTACGCGTCGCGGCAATTTCATGCATCACGAATCCGGCGGCTGGCATCGGCGGGAAGAATCTGTCGCACGCGGAAGTGTTGGAAACGGCTGAAAAGGTCAAAACATTGGCAGCGAAACTGCTTAAAACCTTCTCGCAACTTTATGGTGATCAATAAAAGTAGATTGATTCAGGCGGCGTCAAAGGCGCGCGAAGGCTCGGTGTCGCCATATTCAAAATTCAAGGTCGGCGCGGCATTGCTCACGAAGTCGGGCCAAATTGTCACCGGTGCGAATGTGGAGAGTGCGAGCTATGGTTTAACATGTTGTGCCGAACGGGTGGCTCTTTTTAAGGCATTGACTGGCGGAAAACGGGACTTTGCGGGAGTGGCGGTGGTCGCGCGATGCGACGGCGGACCGATGCCGTGTGGCGCGTGCCGCCAGTTGCTGCGCGAATATGCGCCGGATGCCAAAGTTTTTGTGGCGGACAGTGACGACTTGGAAAAAATCCGCGAGTTCACGGTGAAGGGACTTTTGCCGGACGCATTTGTTTTTAGTTCCTTGAAATTGTGAATAAACATTTTATACTCGCCTGTTGGAAAATGGAATGAATGTTGATACGCCACCAGTTCCCGCGCCCCTGACGCCGACTGAGCCTGCTGTGACTGAAATGCCGCAGCGCACTGCGATGAAGGTGGCGGACGCGGGCGATTTAATCCTCAAGCAGAAGCTTGATTGCGCACTTCAATTGGCGCGGACGGTATCGCTGGATTTTAACAACGCGCTGACAAGCATCCTCGGGCACGTTTCNNGTGCCGCCGGGCAATCTGAACCTCGTCGTGAGCCGCTGCGTGGAATTTTTCCGCAACGCGCATGGAGGCGCGACCGCTTGGAAGCCTCAGTTGGAAAAAGGCCTGTTTACGGCTCGTTTTGACGAGGCGAAAATTCAGCAGGCTCTGACGAAAATTCTGGAGAATGCATTCGAGGCCGTGGATGGCGGCGGCGGGCAGATCGTTGTGCAGACGCGCAACGTGGAATTGTCCGAGCCGACGCAGGACCGCAATGTGCGGCTGATGCCCGGCTCGTACGTTTGCATGGAAGTCAGCGACAATGGCAGCGGCATTGCGCCGGACGTGTTGCCGCGGATTTTCGAGCCTTTTTACACGACGAAAAAGAGCCCGCATCGCGGTCTGGGCTTGGCACTCGTTTATGGAATTGCCAGCAATCACGGCGGCGGCGTGGCGATTTCCAGCGAGCAGGGCAAGGGCACGTCGGCGCGGATTTATCTGCCGGCTGAAAAGCAGATTGTTCGTGAACTTGGCGGTGCGAGTGAAAATTTGCAGGGCACGGAGACGATTCTCGTGGTGGACGACGAGGAGATGCTGCTTTCGATGACCGAAACCATTTTGAGCGATTATGGCTACAAAATTTTGACGGCGAATAGCGGAACGAAGGCGCTGGCGGTCCTGTCGCGCGACGATGTGCAGGTGGACCTGGTGGTCACGGATCTGGTGATGCCGGGAATGGGCGGACGCGAACTCGTCGAGCGCATCCGGCAGCTTGCGCCGAAGGTGAAAATACTTTGCACGAGCGGTTATGTGATGCCGACTGACAAAAAAGGCATCCCGGCGTATCTGCAAAAACCTTTCACGAGCGATGACCTGCTGGCCAAGGTCAAACGCGTCCTTTCAAGCTCGGCTACTGTTGACTGAATCAGGTCTTTCGGTTAGCTTGCGCGCGTGCAGATAGAGAGTTTAAAAGTTTTTTGCGACGTGGCCGAGACCGGAAGTTTCACCAAGGCCGCGCTGGTCAACAACGTCACTCAATCCGCCGTCAGCCAGCAGATCAGCGCGCTGGAGCGCATTTTCAAGTCTCTTCTCATCGAGCGTAGCAAGAAAAAAATCAGGCTTACGCCCGAAGGACAGGTTCTTTACGAATACAGCAAGCAAATGATGCAGACTTTTGAATCGCTGCACAGCAAGTTTCAGGATTTGAAAGACATCATTTCAGGCACGATCCGGATCGCGACGATTTATTCCATCGGGCTTCACGATTTGCCCCCGTATGTGAAGAGGTTCTTGAAAAATTATCCGACGGTGAACATCCACGTCGAATACCGCCGCGCGAACCAGGTTTATGAGGATGTATTGGGCAGTGTGGTTGACATCGGCCTTGTCGCTTACCCGACCAGAGATTCAAAACTGGAGATCATCCCGCTCCGCAAGGAGCCGCTCGTCGTGATTTGCCATCCCCAGCATCCGTTTGCCAGGCATAAAACGGTGAAGCTCAAGACGCTGGCTGATCAAAAAATCATCGGGTTTGAACCGGACATTCCCACGCGCAAGGCGCTGGACAAGATTTTGAAGGAACACGGTGTTGAAGTGAGGCACATCATGGAATTCGACAACGTCGAGACCGTGAAGCGCGCCGTGGAAATTGATGCTGGCATTTCCATCGTGCCGGAGGGCACGGTCAGGCAGGAAATTGCCAAGCAGACGCTTGCCGCCCTGCCGATTGAAGACGGTGATTTTTTCCGGCCGACCGCCGCGCTCTACAAGAAGAGCAAGGTGCTTTCACCGGCCATCAAGCAATTTCTGAGTCATCTCAAGGAAGCGAATTAAATTTTGTTTTATTGGCCGC
>PKZR01000184.1 GCA_003133815.1 Limisphaerales bacterium
TTTCGAGCATGACGGTGATGTGTGACGTGATGATGCTCGCCTTCTGGGTCTGGTCGGTCATTTTCTGGACCGAGGGAATTGGAAAAAATGATTTCCGAAAATTATCCGTCGCCGGGCTGCTGATCGCGCTCGCCACACTGCCAAAATATTATGGCGTGTGCCTCATCCCGCTGCTGGCCGCATACAGCCTGGTTGAAACCCGGGGACTTGGGCGATGGGCGGCGTGCCTGGTGATTCCGCTGGCCGCCTTGTGCGCCTATCAATGGACGACACACTCGCTTTACGGCCTCGCGATGTTGTCCGACGCGGTGGAATACGCCGGCTATGAGCGGGGAATTACGGGGATTTCCGGGATGTCCACCTTGCTGACCGCGCTGACGTTCACTGGCGGGTGCGTGGCCGTGGCGGTTTTCTTCATGCCACTGCTGTGGCGGACAAGAACACTGGTGGTGTTTGGCACGACTGCTATTTTGATAGCCGCCGCGCTTTTTTTCGAGGGAGCAAAGCTGGAAAAATATATTTCCACCGATGCTACGTCCGCGACGTTCATGGAAATACAAATCATTTTTTGGGCGGTCGGCGGAATCGGCGTGCTGGCGCTGGCCATCGAAAATCTTTGGCGCCAGCGCGACTCTGTGGTGTGGCTTCTGGCGTTATGGGTGTTCGGAACCTTTTTATTCGCGTCAGTCTTTAATTGGACGGTCAACGGCCGTTCTATTTTGCCAATGGTTCCGGCGGTCGCGATTTTGATCGTCCGCCGGTTGGAACGAAATTCCGTGGCCGGTTGGAAATTGCCAAAGATTGCGGTGCCAGTTTCGCTCGCCGTAAGCGCGGCTCTCGCACTGCTGGTGGCGCGGGCGGATTATTGTTTCGCCGTGGCCACGCGCCAGACCGCCGTGCAAACTTTCGCCAGATTTGGAAATGAACAAAAGAATTTTTGGTTCGAGGGGCATTGGGGTTTTCAATATTACATGGAATCGCTCGGTTTCGCGGCGCTTGATGTGCAACGCTCGCCGATAAAACCGGGAAACATCCTCGCATTGCCTGAAAACAACACTGGCATCGCGCCGCCAAACCCGGACGCCACCGCCAGGCAGGAGTCCATTAAAGTTTCCGGCCCCAGTTATCTCGCAACGATGAACGTGCAGGTGGCCGCCGGCTTTTACGCGTCGCTGCGCGGGCCGCTGCCGTTTGCATTCGGCAAAGTGCCGCCCGAAAGCGTGCTTTTATATTTCCTGAAGACGAACGGTCCGGTGCCGCCAAAAAATTAAGGGGAATTCGTCGCCGGGCTTGTCTCTTCCCTCATCGTTTTGACAGTCCATGTGTTGGTGTCATAAACAAGCTTATAGCCGAGCGGCACGACGGGAATTTTTGCAAGGTATTCCGGAACCATCTCCTGCAGATCTTTCGGATAATGCCCTTCCGAGGCGTTGAACATCTGGATGTCCTGGTTGACATACGAAACATCAATGACATTTTCAGAATATTTCTTCGCCTGCACCACCGCGCCGACATAATTCAACGGCGCGTCCACCACGTTTGAAACCGCATTGTAGGCTTGCGTGGCTTTCTTTGAACTGTCGCCGCAGCCGGCCAGAAACATCGCCGCCACGATTGGAAGAAAAAGACAACTGATAGTTTTCATGCCGCAAATCTAATCCCGGTAAACTTCAAGTCAAACCACAACTTTTATCCTCGCCGACCCATTTCGCCGGTTAAAAATCCCGCTGCCAAATCCCGCGCCTGCCGGATCAAATCCAAATCCTCCGCCAGATTGCCAAAACGGAATTTCGGCAGGCCGCTCTGCTGCTGGCCAAGCAACTCGCCCGGCCCGCGCAATTTCAAATCCGCCTCCGCGATTTTGAAACCGTCGTTGGTCTCCTCCAAAATTTTCAAACGCCCCCGCGCCTCCGTGTTTTTTGCATCCGAAATCAAAATGCAAAACGATTCATGCGCCCCGCGTCCGATGCGCCCGCGCAACTGGTGCAACTGCGCCAACCCGAACGCCTCCGCATTTTCAACCAACATGACCGTCGCGTTCGGCACATCCACGCCAACTTCAATCAACGAAGTTGAAAGCAGAACGCTGATTTTGTTCGCGCGAAAATCGGCCATTACATTTTCCTTTTCAGCAGGTTTCAGCCGCCCGTGCAGCAGCCCGACGCGAGACGGCGCGAGCAGCTTTTTCAAATTTTCAAATTCCACCGCGACCGCCTTCAGTTCCTTCATTCCTGAATCTTCCACGCGCGGATAGACGACATAAGCCTGGCGTCCGCCGGAAAGTTTCTCGCGGATAAAGTCCAATACCTTCGCCAATTTATCCGTCGCGCGGACAAAAGTTTTTATCTCGCCGCGCCCACCCGGTAATTCGTCAATCACCGAAATATCCAGATCCCCGTAAAGCGTCAGCCCAAGCGTGCGCGGAATCGGCGTCGCCGTCATCACGAGCAGGTGCGGGTAAATCCCCTTGCGAACCAATTGTTCGCGCTGCGCGACACCGAATTTGTGCTGCTCGTCAATGATGACAAGGCCGAGGTTTTCAATTGTAAAACCGGATTCAATCAACGCGTGCGTTCCAATGAACAGACTTTGGACTTTGAACTTTGGACTTTGGACAATTTTCCGGCTGCCGGTTTGCAATTCCACTTTGATACCGAGCGGCTCAAACCATTTCTGGAAATTCCTAAAATGTTGCTCCGCCAAAATTTCCGTCGGTGCCATCAGCGTAACATTGAAACCGCTTTCCAAAGCCATGAGCGCGGAACAGGCGGCTACGGCGGTTTTTCCAGAGCCGACATCGCCTTGCAACAAACGCCTCATCGGATGCGCGCCGCCCATGTCCGCCCTGATTTCACGCAGCACGTTCGTCTGCGCGGCGGTCAATTTGAAACCGAGCCGCGCCAGAAAAGGTTTCATCAGCCGGTTATCGCCGCCGCACGACAACGCTTTTGTTCGCGCCTCAAAATTCTTCCGGCGCGACTGGATTTGCACTTGCAGTTTCACGAACTCATCCAGCGCCAGTCTTCGCCGGGCGATTTCCACATCCGTTATTTCCTCTGGAAAATGAATCATGCGAACTGCATTCGGTCGTGAAGGCAGTAATTTTAAGTCTGGAGCCGGCTTCGGCTCGGTGATTTCTGCTTCAAATTTCCCCAGCGCACGCCAGATCAACCCTCGCAACCAGCGCTGCGGCAAGCCTTCTGTCAGCGGATAAACCGGCGCAATATGGTTGATATGGATAAAACTTTCTTCGCCGCCCTCGATGACCTCGGTTTCGGGATGATCCATCGTGCGCGGTTTGATCTCCTTCAATTTTCCGAAAACGAAAATCTCGTCGCCCATCGCAAAATAATTTTCCATGAACGGCAGGTTCCACCATCGGCAATGCAGCCGCGCGCTGCCATCATCAAGAATGATTTCAAAAACGGATTTATTCCCGCCGCGAAAGCGTTTGAGTCCGAGTGCGACAATTTTTCCGCGCGCCGTGAATGCCTCGTCTTTGGTGAGTTCGGAAATTTTTCGGAAATGGCGGCGATCTTCATAACGCTTCGGCCGGTGCAGCAACAGGTCTTCGATCGTAAAAATTTCCAGCCGCGCAAGTTGCATCGCGCGCTCCACACCAACACCCCAAAGCGAAGAAACAGGATTTTTCAACGCAGATATATTGATTTCAGGCATCGGCATCACCCGAACGATACAAATAGAGAAATTTTGCTTCAACGCCAAAGCTTTGCAGCTATCTTTGGCGCAGTGTCCGAAATAATATTCAAAAACTCGCCGCTCTGGCTGCTCGTGCGAGTCAACGCAGTTTCAAGCTGGCGGAAACTTCTGGCAACACGCAAACAATCGCGCCTGCTCACGAGCCTCATCGGGTCGTTTATCGTCGGTTATCTCGTCCTATCGTTCGTGCTGTTTTATCACGGGCTGCTGTTCATGGCTAAATTCCCCGGCCTCGGTGCTGTGCTGACGGAGCGGCTGATGTTTGTGCTGTTCGCGTTTCTCTTCGCGCTGCTACTGTTGAGCAACCTCGTCATCAGTTACACAAACCTTTTTCGCAACCGCGAAACGGCTTTTCTCCTCACGCTGCCGGTCCCGGCGCAAACCATTTTCCGCTGGAAATTCATCGAATCAACCATGCTCGCGTCGTGGGCATTTTTGTTTTTGATTGCACCGCTGCTGGCGGCGTTCGGCCTCGTGCGCGGTGTGCCGTGGCATTTTTATCTAGTCACGCTCGTTTTAATCGGGCTGTTCATCGTGCTGCCGGGTGTGATTGGCGCGGCGCTGGCCATCGTCATCGGCAGGTTTTTGGACCGGCGAAATTTTCAGATTGCCATCGTCGGGACCGCCGTCGCGCTGCTTGCCTTCGCATCATTCTGGTGGAAAACGCAGGCCGTGGACGACGATCTGCTCGACAAGCGAACGCTTGAAGCACTTGATCAGTTGCTTGCCAAGACGCGCTTCACAATGTTTCCTTTTCTTCCAAGTTACTGGCTCTCGTCGGCGGTGCTTCAATGGGCGGAGGGCATTTTTCGCGGCGCGGGGTTTTTCGCGGCGGTGCTGCTGAGCAACACGCTGTTCTTCGGCGGCATAGCGTTCACTCAATTTGGAAACATTTTCTACGACACGGCGTCGGCGGTGCAAAGCCGCGCAGGCAGCGCTTTCAAAATCAATTTTCTTCGCGCGCAAAAAACTTCAGGCCATTCCGCCGGCCAGCTCGAAAAAATTTCCGCAAGATTTTTCTGGCTCGACCGGGACACCCGCGCTCTCGCGATCAAGGACATCCGCATGTTCTGGCGCGACACAACGCAATGGGGGCAGTCCGTGATGCTCTTCGGGCTGCTCGGCGTCTACATCATCAACCTGCGCAATTTCACCCATGAACTCACAAGTCCGTTCTGGGTCAACCTCGTCGCCTATCTGAACCTCGGCGCTTGCTCACTGAACCTGGCGACGCTCACGACACGGTTTGTTTTCCCCCAATTTTCGCTTGAAGGCCACAGGCTTTGGATCATCGGAATGTCGCCAATGGGACTGGCTCGCGTCGTGAAGGTAAAATACTGGCTGGCCAGTTTTGCATCGCTGCTCGCCACATTGAGCCTCATCACGCTCTCTTGCTGGCTGCTAAAAATGACGTGGGACCGCATCGCATTTTTCGGCGCGGTCGTGGTCGTGATGACCTTCGCGCTAAACGGCCTGGCCACAGGCCTAGGAGTTTTGTATCCAAACCTGAAGGAGACAAACCCCGGTAAAATCGTCAGCGGTTTTGGCGGTACGCTATGCCTCGTCTTAAGTTCGGTTTATATTTTTGCATCCATCGGGCTGCTGGTTTTCGGCACGATGGGATTGCATGGCCACGCAAGCTGGGCGATTGAAAGCATCGTAGGCTTTGTTTCAGTTTCGTTTGCGATCGGCTGGTTGCCGCTGAAATACGGATTGCGGCAACTGAAAAATTTCGAGGTTTGATTTTGTTTAACCTAGACAGGGAAGTTCAACCTATTCTTCCTATGATTTACGCGTAAGCTTCTCCAGCATGTCGAACAAAACGGGCGGGCTCGCCAGATGCGCTTCCTTGCTGTCATGAGAAATCAACCCGAAACCCTCGCCATAAACCGGGCCATTGACGACGCATAAATCCGTCCGATTATCTGCAATCTGTTTCCGTCCGGCAGCAATGGCGTCAGCCCGTTTGCCTTCCGCCTCGAATTTCCAGCCGACGATCTTGGTCTTAGGAAACCAGCCGCGGAGTTCAGCCAGGATTTTCGGAGTCGGCACAAGTTCGACGATCAATTTTCCACGCTGTGTGAAAATCTTTTTTCCACCCTTCAACTCCGCCATCTTGCCAGACTCGTCCGTCGCGAAAATTTTGCCAAACGCATAATCGCTCACTGCCGCCGCATGAAAAATTGCGTCCACTTTTTTGCCCGAAAATGATTTCATTTTTGCGCGCAAATCCGCCGTCGTGAAAAAGACCTCCACACGCTGCGCCATACGCTCGCCGTGATGTGTTGCCATCTCGCCAATGAGCAGAACCACCTTATGACCGCGCGCGGCAAGAAAATTGGCGAGCTCCGTGCCCAGACGCCCGGTGGAAAAATTTGTAAGCCGGCGGACTTCGTCCAGCGGCTCAAATGTAGGCCCGGCGGTGACGATGCAGTTCATGTTGCAACTCAAGATTCAGCCTGTTCAACTCCGGTTGCAAGCCAAAGCTTGAACTCAAAATTGAAAAGTTCGTGTTCATTCGCCTCCATTCATGGTTCAATCTGCGCCGCACATGGGCAAAATTGTCGGCATAGATTTGGGCACCACAAATTCACTCGTCGCCACGGTGGATTCAGGAATTCCATTTGTCATCGCGGACGCAAACGGCCAGCGTTTGACGCCGTCGGTTGTGCATTTTTCATCGGCGACCACCGGATCCGTTGTTGGCCACGAAGCCAACCGAATCCGTTTATTGAAGCCGACGGAAACGGTTTACTCTGTTAAACGCTTCATTGGGCGGCGCGGCTTGGAAATTTCCGACGAAGAAAAATCGGTGACTTTTCCAATTCATGCAGAAAATTCCGGTGCGGTGACAATCCCAATTCATGGCAGAAATTATTCACCCGAGGAAATCTCATCTGAAGTTCTCAAAAAACTTAAATACGATGCCGAAAGATATTTTGGCGAAGAAATTTCTTGCGCGGTGATCACCGTTCCGGCTTATTTCAACGACGCGCAGCGTAACGCCACCAAACGCGCCGGGGAACTGGCCGGCTTCACTGTAGAACGCGTCATTAACGAACCGACTGCCGCCGCACTCGCCTATGGCTTGGACAAACTGAAGGAAAAATCGAAGATTGCGGTTTATGATTTGGGCGGCGGCACGTTTGACCTTTCGATTTTGGAATTGAACGAGGGCGTTTTCCAAGTTCTGGCGACCAACGGCAACACCCGGCTTGGCGGCGATGATCTGGATCAACGGCTCGTGGATTTTCTTGCAGAAAAAATCAAGGCAGCTGGAAAAGCTGGTTTTAATTTGCAAATGTTTTCCCGCATCCGGGAAGCTGCTGAAGTTGCAAAAATAAAATTGTCCTCCGAAACGGAAGTCGAAATTGCGCTGCCGTTTCTGACGCCGGAATTTTCGTTCAGCTATAAATTGTCACGCGCAGAATTGGAAAGCTTGACGCGCGACATCATTTTACGGACACGGCAACACTGCCTGCGCGCCCTTGCGGATGCGAAAATGGAGGCGAAGGATTTGGATCAGGTCATTTTGGTCGGCGGACAGACGCGAATGCCGCTCATACGAAAATTTGTCGGCGAACTTTTTGGCTGCGCGGAATTTGAGGAGACTCGCGGAAGCCTGCGCATCGGCACGGACTTTCACAAAGCCGACGGGCCGCAATTAAACACATCTCAAAATCCAGACGAAGCCGTGGCGCTGGGCGCGGCGATTCAGGCGGAAATTTTATCCGGCGGTTTCAAAAATGTTTTGCTTCTGGATATTACGCCATTATCGCTAGGCATCGAGACCTTTGGCGGCTTGATGAATGTTTTGATTTCCCGCAACTCGACGATTCCGGTCAAGGCAGGCGAATTGTTCACTACGGCGATGGATTTTCAGCACAATATGCTCATTCACGTTTTGCAGGGCGAACGCGAGCGCGCGAAGGACAATTGGAGCCTTGGCAATTTCACGATTGAATTCGAGCCCGCGCCAAGAGGAGTGCCACGAGTGGGCGTGCAATTCGAAATTGATGCGAACGGAATTCTACACGTTCTGGCTCGCGACGTGAAAACTGGAAAAGAGAAAATCGTGGAAATAAAATCTGCCGTGGACGTGGACGATTCTGCCGTGCAGAAAATGGTCGAGGAGTCCGTGGAGCATGCATTTGACGATCTTACCGCACGCCGATGGATCGAGGCGAAATTGAAGGCGAACGAAACCTTGGCTGCGACGAAAAACGCCATTGCCAGTTGCGGAGAAGAAATTGAAATGGATCACCGCGAAAAAATTAAACTGGCGGCGCACGAAGTGGAAACGGTCTTGACGCAGGAAAATTCTGAAAGCGGGTCCGGCGATTTGAAAAAATTACATTCGGCAGTCGCCGCTCTGGACGAAGCCACGAGACCGCTGGCCGAACTGCTGATGGACAAGGCAATGGAAGCGATGCTGAAGAAACGTGGTTTAATCCAATGAACTTGTTCGCGAGAATGTTCACCGCCAATTTTATGTGAGCAGCCAGGTGAGCAGTGGCGCAACGGCGAGTGCTGCCAAATAATTTGCCAGTTCGACTTTGCGGACTTCAAAAATCACCAGCGCCACGGCGCAGGCGACAAATCCAGCGGTGGCATTTACCGCATAAATCAAATGGTGTGAATCAAGAAACGGCTTGGCATAAAATTGAACGGCTAATTTGAATGCGCCGAGGAAAATGAATACGGGAAAGGCTGACAACGCAGTAAACCAGCCGAATAATTTCACAAAGCTGCTCATGGCCAGCCCGTCCATCACGGCTTTGACGGCGAGCAGATAAAAATCGCCTGACAACCCATCCGTCGCCGCGCCCAGCAGTCCGAGCGGTGCGGCGCAGAACAAAATGGTGCAGGCATTGAATCCATCGCCGGCTTTTCCGGATGGATCTGTCCGTGGGTTTTTAATCAAGTTTCCGGCAAACCGTCCAAACCGATTTGAGATATTTTGCAGCCCCAGGATTTTTCCGGCCAAATTTCCAAGAACAACGGCGAGCAGAGCTATGAAAATCTGCCTTGAGCATGAAAGCAGCGTTCCGTTGACATTCAGCCAGACCAGTCGCAAACCCGAGAAAATTGTGGCTGCTCCGAGCAACTGGCGGAAGAAATTCTGCGCGTGCGCAGACGGCGGATTGCGCAGCGCAAGCCCAAAGATTGCGCCAAACAGGATGCCAAACGCGTTGAGAAATGCGCCGTTCACATGCTGACTCAATCATTGCGGAGCGACAGTGCCAAGCTCGAAATTTTTTGCGCCCGGCCATGAACCCTGCTAATCAAAGGCCGATGGCTGCCACAAAACCAGTTTCCCGCAATCCGTGGACTTGGATTCCTACGCTTTATGTCGCGGAAGGCTTGCCTTATACGATGGCAATCAGCGTGTCGGTCGCGCTTTACAGCACGATGGGCGTCTCAAACAAAGTGACGGCTTTTTGGACAAGTCTGCTTTATCTTCCTTGGGTCATCAAGCCGTTGTGGAGTCCGATTGTGGATTTGCTCAAGACGCGGCGGCGCTGGATTTGGACGATGCAATTACTTTCGGGCGCGGTGTTCGCGGGCATTGCGTTGATGATTCCAGCGCCGCATTTTGTCCAGTGGACGATTATTTTCTTCGGCCTGCTCGCGTTCAACTCAGCGACGCATGACATAGCGGCTGACGGTTTTTACATGCTTGCGGCGACGGAGCATGACCAGTCTTTTTACATTGGTTTCCGCAGCGTGTTTTTCAACGTCGGCAAAATCATCGCGCAGGGCGGAATTGTTTATGTCGCCGGTGATTTTCCCAAGCTCACCGGCAGCACCACACTATCGTGGTCGGCGGCTCTTGCACTTGCCGCAGGAATAATGCTGTTTCTCGGCATTTATCACCGTTTCATTTTGCCGAAACCGGAAACAGACCGGCCGAAAATCCTGCTTGTGTCAGAAAATTTTTCCACTGAATTTCTGAAAACGTTCGGGACATTTTTTCAGAAGCCAAAAATCATCCTGCTGCTGCTTTTTATCCTGCTCTTCCGGCTGGGCGAGGCGCAGCTCGTGAAAATGACGCAGCCGTTTTTGCTCGATACGCGCGGAACAGGCGGACTTGCCCTGACGCTAAAGCATGTTTCGGTAATTTACGGCACAATCGGTTTCATCGCATTCATTCTCGGCGCGCTGCTCGGAGGATTTGTCGCGGCGCGAAGCGGGTTGAAATCCTGGCTCTGGCCGATGTTGCTGACGATTCACCTGCCGGACGCGGTTTTCATCTGGCTCGCGTATGCGCAGCCTGGAAATTTGTTTGCAATTGGCACGGGCGTCGCCATCGAACAATTCGGCTACGGCTTCGGTTCCACCGCGCTTTTTCTCTACATGATTTACATCGCGCGCGGCGAGCATCAAACGGCGCATTACGCCATCTGCACCGGCTTCATGGCGCTGGGCATGATGCTGCCCGGAATGTGGAGCGGCTGGCTGCAGGAGCAACTTGGTTATCCGCATTTTTTTGTGTGGGTAATTCTGGCGACGGTTCCAAGCTTCTTCGTTGCACGTATGATTCCGCTTGATTCTGATTTTGGAAAGAAATCCAATTGAACAATGACTGCGGGCCAGCTCTCCAAAATTCTTCCGAAAGCGGGCAAATGGCTGCTGCCGTCGAGCGCGTTCATTTATTTGCTTTCGCTTTTTTTCCCAGGTGCGTGCGGGCCGCTGACCAGCCCTGACGCATCGTGGGAACTGGTTTTGCACTCGGCATTCAGCCGGCATCTTCAGTTTGGCCGAGATATCGTTTTCACCTTCGGCCCATGGGGTTTTTTGTATGGCGGATATTATCCAACGACATTTTTAATTTCAGCGCTTGCATGGACAATGCTTGCGTTTGTGTTTTGGTGGGCGGGATGGCGCGTAGCGAATCATTTTTCAAGCAGCCGGTTGTTTGCGTGGCTCTGGTTCATCGGTTTCGCGGGAATAGCGGGAATGTGGATTGATCAAAGCTTTGATGTCCGAATGACCGGGTGGGCGCTGTTGTTGTTGTTCCTTCATTTCTTTGTGGAAGAAGGCCGGATCAGCGCCTTGCAGATTTTATTGGTTTTCGCATCGGGGATGCTGGCCTTGGTCAAGTTCACCGCGCTAATCGAGATTGCCGTGGTTGTCGGCGTCATTGCCGCAGACGACGCTTTCAGGCGACGGCGTTTTCCGTGGGTTTCAATTTTGTTTCCGTCCAGCATTTTGTTTTTCTGGATATTGGCCGGCCAGCAGTTGGGGCTGCTTTGGCCGTTTCTCCGGCATTCATGGGCGCTGGCCGGTGGTTACACGGAGGCAATGACGTGGAACATGCCGGAAGAAATTGAAGTTGTGATTTTTACGCTGCTGGCAATGGCGGCGCTGTTCGCCTTGACAAGTTATGCGGCGTGGGAGAAATGCCGGTTCTCCGCAATTTTTCCGGCGACCGGCCTTGGCGCAATTTTGCTTCTCAGCTTCAAGCACGGTTATGTGCGGTATGATCAAATCCATGAAGTGACCGCCGTGTTGGAACTTTTGCTCGTCACGCTGGGGTGTCAGGCGGTGATCTGGCCGGTCCTTCACAAAAAAAGTTGGGGGGCGCGGGCGGTCAATTTTGTCACTCTGGCCGTCATTTATCTTTTTTGTTCATTCACTTTTAACCGCTGCTACAGCGAGCAAAATTTTCCTGATGAACGGCTATGGGAACATTTTGCCCAGACGCTGAACATCAAAAACATTTTAATGCCGGCAACATTGCTTGGTAACCCGGAACATTTGCGGGACATCTACGCCGAAAATCTCGCCGAAGTGCGGGGAAAATTTCCTATGCCGCCCGTCGAAGGCACCGTGGATGTCTATCCCTGGAAAATTGCCGGGCTTTTTTCCCGGAATATGCAATACGATCCGCGACCGGTCATCCAAAGCTATTCCGCCTACACGCCTGAACTGGCGGAATTGAACGCGGGCCACTTGCGGAGCGACCACGCGCCGGAAAACATATTGTTCGACATAGACCCGATGGACGCAAAATTCCCCTCGCTCGAAGATGGGCTGTCATGGCCGGAATTGCTGACCCGATACGACATCTCGGACACGACCGGGGCATTCCTGCTTTTGAAACGCGCCGCCACGCCGCGACAGCATCGTCTGACGCCTCTCGATGAAGCGACCATTCATTTCGGCCAAACTTTCGCGCTTCCCGCCATGA
Organism: Limisphaerales bacterium; assembly: GCA_003133815.1. Taxonomy (GTDB): domain Bacteria; phylum Verrucomicrobiota; class Verrucomicrobiia; order Limisphaerales; family UBA11358; genus UBA11358. The sequence continues at coordinate 11,915 of PKZR01000184.1, forward strand.
CCAACGCCCCGCTCTGGGCCGAAATGGAAATAAATAAATCCATTCTGGGAAATCTTGCCTCTATATTTTACAAGCCTTCAATATTGCGATTAAGGATTTCTTTGCGCAATGGCAGGCAGCTTTTTTACTATCGCCTAGTTCCGGGCATGATGCGGGGCGGATTTTTACTGTCGCCATTGATTAATGACAAAAAATCCTTCGTCGCGCTGGCCACCAACTACTGGCACGGTCTCGCCGGATTGGATGTCACCGCAATCAACATCTCAGTCGCCACAAAATCCGGCTCAACCTTTTGTTATCAACCGACGATCAAGCTGCGCCTCTACCGGTTGGATTTTCCGCCGCAAGACTTAATCGACACGAATGCCGAGCCAGACAAAACCCGTTGAACTGCCGAAAAGAATTGCACAGAACCCATTTAATTTTCCACACTAAACTTCAATGACAACAATCTGCTTCTGCCGCTTTTGCCGCGCGTTATTTTTGCTGGCCACGCTGCTGGAATTTTCCGCAACCGCGCAACCGTCCCTCACCTTGACCAACGCCGCCGATCAAGCCATTGCGCGACGCACCAGCATTATTTTCGTCCAAGTTAACGGCCTGGGCTACGGTGATTTGAGCTGCTACGGCCAGACAAATTTTCAGACGCCAAACCTCGACAAACTCGCCGCAAAGGGTATTCAATTCACCAATTATTTTGTCGGCAGTGCCAATGCACTAATGCCGGACGGTATCTGCGTAGCACAAATCCTGAAAGATTCCGGTTATCACACGGGCCTAATCGGCCATTGGGATTTGGGTGATGAAAACTCCGGCACCGCACCGTGGGAAAAAGGGTTTGATGAGTTCGCTGGATATTTCGACGCAAACGATGCGGAAAATTTTTATGCCAATTATATCTGGAGCCTGCCACCGCGTTTTTCCTATGACAAAACCAGCGGCAAGTTCGTTGAATGGATTCCAGGGCAAGGTCCGCATGTCGGCGGCAAAGAAATGATTTACTCGAACACCCAAGGAAAAAACCAATATATTCCCGACCAGCTCACAAAATCCGCGTTGAATTTTGTCCAAAACAACCTGCCCGACCGCTTCAACCATTACCGCCCGTTTTTTCTTTCAGTAGCCTATGAAATCCCGGCTGGCAAAATCGAAGTGCCGACTGACGCCCCGTTTTCTGAGGAATCCTGGCCGCAGCCGGAAAAGAACAAGGCCGCGCTGATTTCGCGGATTGACGGCTACATCGGCCAATTGCAGGAGCAATTGCAAAAAATCGGGATGACCAACAACATCGTGATATTCTTTTCCAGCGCAAGTATTCCGAAAAAGACCTCCTTGATTGATCCCGAATTTTTCCACAGCAACATTTCCGCAGACGATCTTCGCGTGCCGATGATCGCAAACTGGCCGGAAAAAATCCCGGCGGGACAGGTCAGCGATTACAAATGGTCGGCGAAGGATTTACTGCCCACGGTGTCGGAAATCGGCTTTGCAAAATTGCCCCCGGATATTATCGAAACTTCCGTATTGCCGGCGATGCTGGGACAAGCCCCCAAATAAAATCAGTTTGCGCCCGTGAGAATCGGCGAGTTGAAATCACGCTCCTCTTTCTCGCGCTTCACGGCGAAGCTCATCCACANNCGGATTTTGGTTCGATTCATTCATCTTAATCCCAATCTTAATCTTAATCCGCTTCATTGGCGATTACGATTAAGATGAAATCTCGACCCGCGAAATTTTTCAGCTAACTTGTGCGCCGCTGTTTCATGCACGATCAGGAATCGCCAGAAAATTTGCCGGACGAGCCCGCGCCAAAACCAGTGGACGAAAGTGCCTACGCCGTTTTGCGATACGCGGATTACACGCGCTACCTCATCGGACGATTGGTCGCGTCGCTCGGCCAGCAGATGCTCGTCGTGGCAATTGACTGGGAACTTTATCGGCGCACGCATTCGGCGCTGTCGCTGGCGTTCGTCGGCCTGTCGCTGATGATTCCGATGATTCTTTGCACGATTCCCGCCGGACATGTCGCCGATGTTTTCAATCGGAAAAAAATCATCCTGGTCTCGACACTCGTTTTGGCGGTGGTGAGCCTCGCCCTCACTTTGTTTTCCTATTTCGCCGCGCCGGTGTTTTGGACTTACATTTGCCTGTC
>PKZR01000203.1 GCA_003133815.1 Limisphaerales bacterium
TTGCGTTATCTACATACTCCCGGCCCAAAAGTCAAAATTTGCGTTATCTACATACTCCCGAGACAAAATAGGGAGAGCAATCCCCGGCGGAAAGTGTTTCATTGTCAATGAATGGAACTACCATTCATCAACTATGAATGAACTCATTAACGGTCTGCTGAAACTTCAATCGATCGAATTCGACGGACAGGTCGTGCCGGACAAGGAAAAATGCGTCGCGGAACTGCGCGCCAAAATCCCCGCGCCCATCCTCGGCCACTACGACCGTCTGGTTGCACGCGGCAAAAAGGGCACCGCCATCGTCCGCAACGAGGTTTGCACCGCCTGCCACATGCACGTACCCCGAGGGGTGGTGTTGACGCTGATACGCGGCGACGACGTCCAGCTTTGCGAAAATTGCGGCCGCTACCTTTGCCTGCCCGATGAGGCCGCGCTTCCCAAGGTGGCCGAACCTGTGAAAAAGACCAGAACCCCGCGCGGACGCAACGCGCTGTTGCATCCGGTTTGACAACACCAGCGTCCCCGCAAGATAAAAAAGCGCGAAGTGAACATTCACTTCGCGCTTTCTGGTTTCAAAAATTTCCTAGGTCAGGATGATCTTGTCGCCGTCCTTCAGCGTCACAATGGCTTTCTTCCAGTCGTTTGTCCGGCCGGCCTGCAACGTGCGTTTGCGACGAGCCTTACCACGCACGTTCAGCGTGTTGACCTTGGTGACCTTGACCTTGAACAGTTCCTGCACGGCCTGCCGGATNNTGGCGCGTGCCTTTTTCCGTCAGGCGGACGGTCTTGATGATTTCGAAAGCGTTCATGTTATTCCTGTTTCAAACGGGCTTCTACGGTTTCAAACGCGCTCTTCGTGAAGAGCAGCTTGTCCGGACGCAAAACGTCGTAAGTGTTGAGCGAATCGCCCGTGGTGAGCGAAACGGCTTCGAGGTTGCGCGAGGCGAGCGTCAGGTTCTTGTCCGCCGCCGCGACGACCAGCGTCGTGCCCTTCAGCTCCAGCGCCGAAATGACGTTGGCGAAATCTTTTGTCTTCGATGATGACAGCTTCAGATCGTCCACCACCACCACGTCGCCGGCCTTGAGCCGTTCGCTCAAGGCCTTCCGCAGCGATAGGGCGCGCGTCTTCTTGGAAAGTTTCTTCGTGAAATCGCGGGGCTTAGGCCCAAACACCACGCCGCCTCCCGCCCACAACGGCGAGCGGACGGAACCGGCGCGGGCGCGGCCCGTGCCTTTTTGCTTCCACGGCTTCTTGTTGGAACCCTGGACTTCTCCGGCGGTCTTGGTGCAGGCGGTGCCGCTGCGCTGGGCCGCATTGTACGCCACCACGGTGTCGTGGACGGCCTGCGTGCCCTTTCCGTTCTCAATCATTTCGAACTTCACTTCCAGTTCGCCCGAATTCTTTCCCTCGAGATTTTTAATGGCAATTTTCATGGCTCGTTATTTCTTGGCGGCGGGTGCGGGTGCGGCGGCGGCTTTTTTCTCGCCGACCTTTTTCTTCACGTGGAGGCTCACCGGCGGCTTCCAGCCCTTAGGACGTTTCTTGGATTCGCGGATGACGACGTAGTCGCCTTCAGCTCCGGGAATCGAACCTTTGATCAAAAGCACATTGTCCGTCTCGCGTACCTGGATCACTTCCAGGTTCTGAGTCGTGCGCGTGTCCTGGCCCATGTGGCCCGGCATCCGCATCCCGCGCATGACCGTGCCGGGAAACAAACGCTGGCCGATTGCGCCGCTGCGGCGGTGCCAGCCCTTCGCGCCGTGCGTCGAGTCGCCGCCGGCAAATTTATGGCGCTTCACCACGCCCTCAAAACCGCGGCCCTTCGTGACGCCGATCGCGTCAATGAAATCGCCGGGCGCAAACAACGCCGGTCCGACGATGTCGCCGGGCTTCACATCCTTGGAAAAGTCTCGAAACTCGCGGATGCGTTTCACCGCCGCGCCGTTCTGTTTCTTGATGTGGCCGAGCAGTGCCTTGGACAGGCGCTGGTCCTTCTGGTCGTCAAAGCCGAGCTGCACGGAATTATAGCCGTCCTTGCCCGCCTGCGTTTTCACCTGCAGCACGCGGTTCGGTCCGGCCAGCACCACCGTCACAGGGACGACGTTGCCGGTCGCATCATAGACGCGCGTATGTCCGATTTTCTTTCCTAAAAGTCCGAGTGGCATAAATGATTCGTTTAAAGTTAAGGGTATGCCGCATCAAATCTTGATGGTGATGTCCACGCCGGCCGGCAGGTTGAGCTTTTTCAATTCGTCCACCGTCTTGGCCGTGGGGTCGAGGATGTCAATCAGCCGCTTGTGCGTGCGCTGCTCGAAAGTCTCCTGTGATTTTTTGTCGGAGTGCGGTGAGCGCTGCACGGTGAACCGCTCAATGCGGGTCGGCAGTGGGATGGGCCCGGCGACGCGTGCGCCGGTGCGTTTGACGGTATCCGCGATTTCGCGCGCGGACTGGTCTATGACACGGAAGTCATAAGCCTTGAGGCGGATTCTAATACGTTGAGCGGCCATACAAAGAGCAATTGTCTGTTAATGGTTAAATAAATTTCCGCCTCCGATTCTTCGAAAGCGGGCGCGCATACTACCACCTGAACCCCGCAGTGCAATCTTTTTTTTGGAGAATTTTTGTTCCCCCTGTTCCCCTGCCCTCCCCAATTTCTAACTTCCATCTCTCAACCCGACTTACTGCTTCAGCCGGAAAAACAAATTCCCCGTGGCCGAGGTGATGGTAATGCTGTTCGTGCCGTTGCTGGTGGTGATGGTATAGCCGCTCGCCGCCCAGTTCGCCGCAGCAGAAAGATTGTTGTTCTGTTGCAACGTGAAACTGCCGGTGTTTGGCCACGAGATGATGACGCTGTTGCCGGAATGTATAATGGTCAGATTAGGCAGCCCCGCCGTCTGCACCACGGAAATGAGGCTCCAGAATCCACCAGTCAAAGAATAATTCCCGCCGGTCAGCGCGCCGCCGGCATCCGGCTGGCCGATGGTGCCGCTCACCTGATAGGTCGCGCCGGTGCTGGTGCCGCCGCCACCGGCAATCTTATACCAGTCAATCGAATATTGCTGCGCGAGGCCGGCGATCGGAGCCAGCAGACAAAGAAGTAACATCAATTTTTTCATGATTTTCTCATTTCTTATCGGCGAGAGACTGCACCATCTTTTTCAACTCGTCTACACTTTGCTGCAACTGTTGGATCTTCGCATCCTTTTCCTCCAGCTTCTGGTTCAAACCTTGGATGGCCGCCAGCGCCACGCCGCCTTCGTCCACTACAGAGATGTGTTTGTCATCCGTGCCGTCCAAACCAAACGCGGCATGAAAATCCTGCGCCATCGGCCCGATGTGCTGCACGTTCTTGCTATCAATCTTGTAATTCCATTCCGTCATCGGCAGTGCCGCCACCTTGGCCAGCACCGCCCCGCCGTCCAAAGCGGTGAAATTTTCCTTGAGATTCCGGTCGCTGGTCAGGGCGACGCCCTTGCTATACACCGTCCCGGAACATTCCAGGTTGCCGCTGGTATCCATGGTCATTTTGGGCACACCGTTGCTGGCCACTTCCAACGGATAAGTGGGATTGGTAAGGCCGATCCCCAGATAACCGTTGGTAAGAATTTGATTTCCTGAAAATGTATTGCCGCCCGCACGCAAGGCCACATTGGCTGACAGCCGGCCATCCGCAACGGTGCCGGTCAGACTGCCGGCCGGCACGGAGGTCAAGGAAGCGGCCGGCACCGAGCCTGTCAAACTGGCGGCTGGAACCGTGGTCAGGGAAGCAGCCGGCACCGAGCCAGAAAGGCTGGTGGCCGGGACCGTGCCGGTCAATTGGCTCGTCGGCACCGAACCGGTCAACTGGCTGGTTGACAAGGTGCCGAGCAGATTGCTGGCCGTGTTCGCAAAGCTCGCCGATGGCACGGAAGTCAGGGGCTGCACCGGACTCAACGCGGCGAAACTGTTCACGCCATCGTCGAACCAAATCTGCAATGACAGATTCGGATATGCGAACTGCGAGAAAAGCGCGGCGGGAATGGCCGTCATGTTCGGCTGTGTGGAGTCGCCCAAAAGCACGGTAAACAGGCCGTTGGTCACGGCCACGTTCACGGCGGCGGATGGTTCCCCGCTGCTGGTGCCGTCGTTGCTCCACAAGGTCGCATTTACAATGTTCTGCGGTGGCGGTGCGATGGTAACGTTGGGGTATGAAATATAATCGCTGCCACCGTAGGTGACGTTGATGGCGGTCACTGATCCTCCGGAGATGGTGGCGGTGGCTGTTGCCGTGGCAATGCCGCCGGGGTCAATCGTCACGGTGGGCGGTGTGGTATATCCGCTGCCACCGTTAATGACATTGATGGTGGTTACATATCCGGTGCCATACCCTCCGGGAGCAACAATGTTTGCAAAGGCCGTGGCTGTCTGATTGATGTTGGTGGGGGTGACTAGGGCAAATTCAAACTGGCCGGTGCCAGTGAAATTTGTGCCGTTGTCGGTCACCCGCCCTTGATAAGTGAACACCGTCCCTTGGGCATGCGCGGTTGAATGCCGGGCGTTGAAGGTTGCGAGCAAGACCAGTGCGATGAACAGTTTTTGAGTGTGTATTTTCATGGCTCCTTGATTTGGGGTTTCCGACCGGTTTTTTATAAGTCTGATTCCTTATAGGGTCAAGGTGTTTNNGCGATTGAAGCCAGCAGACTAAAGATAAAAAGCACATTTTCATGATGTTCTGTTTTTTAATTTTCAGGGAGTGCCGACCACGATGAAATTGAAGGCGGTCGGATCTGTCAACGCCCCGGAAGTATTATAGAAATTTACGGGTGCTGTCGTTGAGAGCGTATAGCTTATCACCGGAATAATAATACTTCCAACTGCCCATGGAGTTATGGTCATAGTTGGCTCCGAATCAGTAAAACCGGGCGAGAAATTAATCGTGTAGCTGCCGGTGGAATTGCGGACGGCCGTGAATCCAGCCCCTGTAGTATAAAGAACACCTCCGCTGTATTCAACAAGCCCCCGGATGATGCGCAGATTCTCCGTGCCGACGGTCGCGGGATTTCCACCAATGCGGATGGTTCCGGTGTTGGTGATGTTGCCTGTCACCGTCACGTTGCCGACGACCTGCAAGGTGGATTGCGGCGAGGTGGTGCCGATTCCGACGTTGCCATTGGTGCCGATCATAAACGGGGTGGTGCCGACCGATCCGTTGTAATTGTCTATTGCAAACACGTCGGAAGTTCGCTGGTCCACAAAAATGCGCCAGCGCATTTTCGCGGTATTGTAACGGTGCTCGCTGCCGTCGTAATATCCGTTGAAATTAATCGCCTGAAACCCGCTGGCACCAGCCGCCAAAGGCTGGAGGCTGATGTTTGAATTGGTCGAGCCATCGGTCACGCGCAGTCCGTGCGCCGGGTCAATCACTTGAAACGTGTTTGTGCCGTTAAAGGTTTGATTCGCGTTGAGTAGGGCCACATTGGTCAGGCCGCTGCCGCTGCCGCTAAACGTGCCGGCCAGGGTCAGGCCTGTTTCAGTGTTCGTCACGGCGGCGGCGGGCAGGTTGGTCTGGGAAATCTGGCCGGTCAATTTTGCTCCGTTCAGATTCGTCAAGCTTCCCCCGTTGCCGTTGAAAATGCCGGTCAAGGCCACGCCCGTTTCGGTGTTCGTCACGATGCCTGCAGGCAGATCGGCCAAAGGAACCTGTCCGGCCAGACTCGCGCCATTCAGGTTCGTCAATCCGCCGCCGTTGCCGGCAAAAATGGAATTGGTGATGAAGGCGTTTGTGATGCTGATGCCTGCGACCACGTTGGTGGCCAGGGCCGCATTGCCGCCGTTCAAGTTCGTTGTCAGTTGCCATGTCGTCGCATTTAATTGGGTGCTGGTGATCCCGCTCAACTGCGCCAGCGGAACCGTGCCGCTGGAAAGCTGTGAGGCGTTCAGCCCGGTCAGATTGCTGCCATTGCCTGAAAAATTCCCCTGATAGCCGGAAATGCTGGCAACCGGCGAGTTGATAAAAACCGACAGGGTGCCGCTCGAAGTCTGGTTGGGGACAATCAAATCCGGCCGGCCATCGCCGTTCACATCCGCTGCGGCAACACCGAATGGATAAGTCGTGCTAAGCGTGGTGGCGAGCGCGAAGCCGCCGCTGCCGTTGTTCGTCAACACCGTCAGGTTGTTTCCAAAGGAGCTTGAGGAGATCAAATCCGGCCTGCCATCCCCGTTGACGTCCGCCGCAATGACGCTGCTTGCTCCGGTGGTGTAGATGGAATTGGAACTGTAAAGACTGCTGCCATTGTTCGTGAACAACATCAGCGTGCCATAAGCATAGTTCACGTTGATCAATTCCGGTATGCCGGTGCCATTGATATCCGCCGCTATCACGTCCGCCGGCTCGAGGCCGGTTTTTGGCGTGCAGGCGAGTGCGAAGCCGCCACTCCCGTTGTTGGTCAGCACCGTCAACGTATTGTCACTCTCGTTCGCGGTGGCCAGATCCACCAGGCCGGTGGAGTTGGTGAATGCCACGACCGAAACCGGCCCGTTGCCCACGATATAGGTTGCGTTCAGGCTGAACACACCGCTGCCATTGTTCGTCAGCACCGTGATTGTGTTTCCGCCGGAATCCGCACAGATCAAATCCACTTTGCCATCCCCGTTCACATCCGCCGCCGCGATCCCAACCGGGCGGTTGGCACCGATCGTCTGGCTTGCCGTGAAAAAGCCGGTTCCATCGTTCGTCAGCACAATCAGGTTGTTTTGAAACGTCCCGCCCGCGCCGACCAAATCCATTTTGCCATCGCCGTTCACATCCGCCGCCACATAGGAACTCAAACCATTGCCGCCGGGCAGATATTCATTGTAGTCAAACGTGAAGGAGCCGTCGCCGTTGTTCGTCACCACCTGCAAAGAGCCTCCGTTACCGGTGATCAAGTCCGGCTTGCCATCGCCATTGACATCCGTGGCCACGATGAATTGCGGATAGCTGGTGACCGCCGGCACGGAGCCGAGCGTGAAGTTGCCCACGTAGTTGCTCTGCCAGCTGATGCCGATGTTGATGGCCCCGTGCGAATTGACATTGAGCAGATCCACATTGGTCAGGCCCGCGCCTGTGCCGGTGAACGTGCCGGTGATGTTCACACCGCTTTCATTGTTCGTCACCGCGAATGCAGGCAGTTTGGTCAGCCCGCTCCCGTTGCCGCTGACAGTGCCGGTGACCCGCAAATTCCCCTGCACCGACAACTGGCTGGAGCCATCATTGATCACCCGCACGTTGTAGTCCTGGAATGTCCCTGTGCCATAATGAAAGTCAATGTAGGGCGTGGCGCCTGATTTCACCGAATTGCCCAGTTCGATGGCACCGCCCTGATCGTCCCTCAAATAACTTGCAGAACTCCAATAGATGTTGGTGCCCGTTATAGTGCTACCTGTGATGCTGCTGCCCGTTATTGTCCCGCCGGAGAAGTTGCCGCTCAGGTTCACGTTGGTGGAATTAGTCGTCACCACCGCGCCCGGCAGTTGCGCCAGCGCAAGCGTGCCGGAAATGTTCGCCGCCAAAACTGAATTGGCGCTGCCTGCGGTTCCAGCATTCACTGCGCTGCCCGCGCTGGCGGAATAAATGGCATAGGGTGTGGGCGTGATGGATTGGCGCGGACTCAAGGTCACGAACATGCCATTGCCGTTTGTGCGCGCACCAATCTCCAGCCAGTAGTTCGTGCCGGTGAAGACGCCGCCAAAATCCAGCGCCGCGGTGAACAGTCCGTTGCTGACACTCATGGCGCTGTTGGTCAGCGAACCAATCAGGTTGCCGCCGGTCACGGCATCGAAAACGGTGAAGCTCAAATCATAGCTGCCATTGGCCGCGCTGCCGCCGTTGTTGAGCCGGCCTTGATATGTGAACGCCGTGCCTTGGGCTTGGGCTTTTGAGAGTTGAAAGTCGAGGGTTGATAACGACACCAATGCCAGCAGGATAAATGATTTGATTTTCATGGTTCGAGTTGGCCGCGACCTCCACGTTGATGAACGGCGTCTTGTGATCGATGATTCACGGCCAGCGAACCAGAAATTTGAAGACGTGACACAAGACTCCATATGCCGACACAAGTCAAGATGACACTTTGCCTTGAGTGAAGAAAAAAACTCCCGACTCTCGTCTGAATTTGCGTTTCCACAATTTCAATTCCTCCTTCAATTTCTCCACCGGCAAGCCGACGACGTTGGTGTAGGAACCGGAAATCTCCGACACAATCAAATCGCCGTGTTCCTGGATGGCATAGGCGCCCGCCTTGTCCAGCGGATTCATCCGGGAAAGATATTCGCCGATTTGTTCCGTGGTCATCGGCAGAAACGTGACGTCTGTACTGATGGCAAAAATGCGTTCGCGATGACTGCGCAGGTGCATCAGGCAAACGCCTGTGACGACCTGGTGCGTGCAGCCCTGAAGCTCGGCCAGCATCTGTTTCGCCTCGTCGATGCTTCCGGGCTTGCCGAAAATTTTTCGCTTCAAAAAGACCAGCGTGTCAGCGCCCAGCACGAGCGAGTCAGGGATTTTCTTGGCCACGGCGCGGGCCTTGCGATGTGCGTTAAGCTGGCAAAGCTCGTACGGCGACAATTGCCCGTCCAAAACCTCCGTCGCATCGCTGGGAACGACCTTGAATTCCAGTTTCAACTGGCGCAGGAGTTCCGCACGTCGCGGCGACGCGGAAGCCAGTATGAGCGGCGGCATTTTCATTCAGCCAATTTAGGCGCAAACGGCGAATTGTCGAGCGGCACAAAGCATTCCCATACCGCTTAAATTTTCGATGACGAGGACGGGAATGAGGGCGAAGAAGATTTGCCGCTTGAAACACGGCGCTTGAAACTTGAAACTCGTTGAATGCAAAGCGACCGCCGCATCGTCAATCTCGCGCTCATCGGTTTCATGGGCACGGGCAAGACTTCCGTGGGCCGGTTTGTCGCCGAGCTGCTGGATTTTCATTACCTCGACACGGACGAAATGATCCAGTCCGGCACGGGCCGCACCATCAGCGACATTTTCAAGGCGGACGGCGAGCCGGCGTTTCGCGCGCTGGAGGAAAAGGTCGTCGTTGAACTTGCGGGCCGCACGAAGACGGTCATTGCCACGGGCGGCGGCCTGCCGACGAACCCGAATAATTTCAACAGCCTCAAGGCGCACGCGCTCGTGGTCTGCCTTTGGGCCTCGCCGGAAAGAATCTGGGAGCGGGTCAAAAACCAGTCGCACCGTCCCCTGCTCCACGACGCGGACCCGCAGGCAAAAATCCGCGAGATGCTGGCCACCCGCGAGCCGTTTTATAAGCAGGCTGACGTTCTGCTGAACACGGAATTGCGCTCGGTGCGCGAAGTCGCGCAGCAGATCGTCCACCAGTTCCGCCTCGCAACATCCAGCCGGTGATGAAAGAGAAAATCCGCCAGCACGCGCTGGAACTGGGCTTCGACGACTGCCGGTTCACCACCGCCGCGCCACCCGCGAGCGCGGAACAATTTCAATCCTGGCTCGCCGGAAAAAATCATGGCGAGATGTCCTGGCTCGAACGCAACGCGGAAAAGCGCGTCGAGCCACAGAAAGTTTTGCCCGATGCAAAAAGCATCATCACACTGGTTGTGAGCTATGCGCAAAGTGACAAGTGGCGAGTGACAAGTGACAAGATATTTCCAGCGCCCGATGCATGTCACCCGTCACCGGTCACCGGTCACGGCGTTGTCGCCCGTTACGCTAGGTTTGACGATTACCATGATGTTCTCGGCGAGCAGTTAAAACAATTAACCGCCTTCATTGATTCGGCGTCCGACCGCAAGGTCCGCTCGCTCTGGTATGTGGACACCGGGCCGGTTTTGGAACGTGATCTGGCACAACGCGCGGGAATCGGTTTTGTGGGCAAACACTCGAACCTCATCAGCCGCAAACTCGGCAACTGGATCTTTCTCGCGGAAATTTTGACGACGCTGGAACTCGAACCCGACGCACCGGAGAAAAATCATTGCGGCAAATGCTCGCGCTGCATTTCCGCCTGCCCGACTAACGCCATCACCGCGCCGTTTCAACTCGACGCGCGCAAATGCATTTCCTATCTGACGATTGAATTGAAAGGTTCGATCCCGGTTGAATTTCGCAGCGCCATCGGCAACCGTATTTATGGCTGTGATGACTGCCTTGCGGTCTGCCCATGGAACTGTTTTGCGCATAAAGGCAAGCTGATGAAATCACACGCGCGAAATGACTTGGACCAGCCGGATTTGATTGAATTACTTTCACTCGACGAGGCTGGTTTCAAATCCCGTTTCGCCAACTCGCCGATTTTGCGGACGAAACGGCGGGGGTTTTTAAGGAACGTCTGCGTCGCACTGGGAAACACCGGCGATGACTCCGCCCTGCCCCATTTGCAGAAAGCCGTCAACGATTCCGAGCCGTTGATTGCCGAACACGCGCGCTGGGCGATTTCAGAAATCGAATCGCGCCGGAAATAATTGAACGAGTTTAACCCGCAGTCGCCCGCCGATAACCCGCAGTCGGCGCGGAATGATCCAGCGCCGGGGGCAGCGGTCGGTTGGGTGGCGATCAACATTGCGTCGCGTAGCATGTGGTCTTTGCAGACGGCCACCGTTGCCAACGAGGGCGTTCTGGTTCAAAACGACGGCGCGCACGGAGTGACGCGCCCTACCACGGCAGGGCAGATGGTGGCCGTCCGCAAGGACTGAGAATTATCCTTTACAGAAATCCGACAGTCCGATTTCATCCATTCATGCCAGCAAAGAAGAACATAACAACAAGGATCCCTTTCTGAAAAAACCATTTAACTCAAGACTAACTCTCGCTCTCATGGCAACTTTCGGAATATTCGCCAAGTCGTTTGCACAGGACACCAAACCCACCCCATTTCCGCAGGTAGTCGAACAAAATTTCAGCCAATGGGACATCAACGGTGACGGAGTGCTGTCAAAGGACGAAATCGTAGCCGCGCTATCCATCCGAAAGATTCAGGGTAAATCCGCTGCAGCCTTAGTCGCAATCGCAAAAGTCGTGCGCAGCGACAAATACAATCTTCCGCCACTGACAAAGGATTATCTTGTCAACAGCCCTTTGAGAAAAACAAAGTCATCAGATGAGGAAGATGATTCCGCAGACGACACAAGCAAGCCGGAGAAGTTGAATACCCCGCCGACCTTCCAACCGCTCTATCTGGCGCACTTGAAACGGTTGCAGAGCACTTCGCGTGAGCTGTTTCCTCAAAATTTACCTTCCATGGAAGCCATCCACCAAGGTTTGGGAGATTGCACTTTTATCTCGACCGTTGGTGCGATGGTTTATCGCGACCCTGCTGCTGTAAAAGCAATGTTTTCGCAAAATGATAATGGCTTCATTACTGTTCATTTGGGAGATGGAGAGAACATAAAAATCTTTGTTACCGATGCAGACATTGCTTTGTTTACCAGTGCCGAGACAAACGGGCTTTGGTTGACTGCCTTGGAAAAGGCCTACAGAAAAAGCCTCGCCAAAACATTGCGTTCTGATGATACATCTACAAAAACATTACACTTGGATGGATCAGACAGACCCAACATCTACGAAAAATTTAGCGGGCCAACAATAGAAATCCTTGCAGGACATGAAACCCGTCAGGTCAAGCTTGATGGAATTCGTCCCGGCAGCCCAAAATATACCAACTTACGCCAAGAGTTGATTGCCGCGCAAAGTGAACATAGGCTGATAAAGGCTAGTGTTGCTGGTGGCCACAAAATGGTTCCTAAAATAGCTGGTGAGCATGCCTATGCCGTTCTCGGCTACGACCAAAAACAAGATTTGGTTCGTGTCTGGAATCCATGGGGTAACACGTTCACTCCAGATGGCCCTGACAGTATAAAAAACGGATACACCACAAAAGGGGGCGAGTTCGACATTCCGCTGAAGGACTTCGTTATAGTTTACTCAGAAGTAAACTTCGAAACGCAGATTTCCAGCCGGAATTGAATAATGTGCTTGTTAAGCCACAATTTCCCATGAAACGCCGCAAATCCATCCAGCTCAAGGGCAACATCCATCACAGTGTCTGCCGCTGGTGTTATGGCAAGGTCGGGCTGGACAACCTTTGCGCCGCCGGCAAGGAGATGGGCCTGGTGGCGATTGACCTGCTCAATCCGCCGGAGTTCGAGACGGCCCGGAAGCATGGCCTGACCTGTTCGATGGTGAGCTTCCCGGAGATGGACGGCATCGGCGGCATCACCAAGGCGTGGAACCGCGGGGAGCATCATGACAAGCTGGTGCTGGCCTATAAACAGCGGCTGGCGGAGACGGCGAAGGCGGGCTACGAGCGGTTGATTTGTTTCTCCGGCAATCGCGACGGCCTGGACGATGCCAGGGGTCTGGAGAATTGCGCGAAGGGTTTGAAGAAGATTCTGCCGCTGGCGGAGAAATTGAAGGTGACGCTGTGCATGGAGTTGTTGAACAGCCGGCGCGACCACGGGGATTACCAGTGCGATCATGTGGCGTGGGGCGTGGAGCTGGTCAAGCGCATCAGTTCCGAACGGTTCAAGCTGCTCTACGACATCTATCACATGCAGATCATGGACGGCGACGTATGCGACACCATCCGCGAGAACCACCCATACTTCGATCACTATCATACCGGCGGCGTGCCGGGCCGGGCGGAGATTGACGGGTCGCAGGAGCTGAACTATCCGCGCATCATGCAGGCGATTGTGGCGACGGGGTTCAAGGGCTACGTGGCGCAGGAGTTTGTCCCGAAACGNNTGGGATGACGACCGCCAATAAAATCACAATTCTGCGAATCCTGCTGATTCCGTTTTTCGTCGTCGAAGTGATTTACTACGTCCGCACGGGAAATGAAATCCACCGGTTGCTGGGGATTCTTTCGTTCGCGGTCACGGCGATTTTGGACGGCGTGGACGGCTACATCGCGCGGCGCTACAACCAGATCAGCGAGCTGGGGAAAATCCTCGACCCGCTCGCGGACAAGCTGCTTCTTGTCTCCGGCGTGGTGCTGTTGAGCTTCGACAGCGAGCCGTATCTCCGCCAGATTCCGCTCTGGCTCACGGGAACAATCATCGGGCGCGATTTGCTGCTGCTCGTGGGGGTTGTCGTCATTCATTATACCGTCGGAAAAGTCAAAGTGCGTCCGAGGCTCACCGGCAAGCTGGCCACGGTTTTGCAAATGCTGGCGGTAAGCTGGATTCTGCTGCGCTGGGATTTTCATTACGGCCTTTTGAGAATCTGGATTCTTGGCGCTGGAATTTTCACCGGAGTTTCTGGATTGCTTTACGTTTGGGACGGCGTGAAACAGCTTGGTTCGCATCCGGACAGTTCCGCGACAAAATCATAGGCCACAGATGGGCACGGATAAAAACAGATCTGAAAAAGGCGCTGCAAAGATTTTTAGTTTTATCTGTGTTTCATCTGTGCAAATCTGTGGCCAGTAATTTATGGCAAAAGCAATTGAATTGAAATTAAAGGAAGGTGCCAAGGCGCCGGAATTTTCCGTGAACACAAGCGGCGGCGGGAAAATTTCCCTTGCGGATTACCTTGGCAAGAACGTCATCCTCTATTTTTATCCGAAGGACGACACGCCGGGCTGCACCAAGGAGGCGTGCGCTTTCCGTGATTATTTTGCCGATTTCAAAAAAGCCGGCGCAATCGTCCTCGGCGTCAGTCCCGATTCTGTGAAGTCCCACGACAAGTTCGTGGAGAAATTCAAACTGCCGTTCACGCTGCTTGCGGACGAGGACAAAANNGATTGTCCAGGCTTACGGCGTCTGGGGCGAGAAAAGCTTCATGGGCCGGAAATATCTTGGCGTTCATCGCGTGACATTTCTCATCGGGCCGGACGGCAGAATTAAAAAAATCTGGCCGCTGGTGAAACCGGACGAGCACGCCGCAGAAGTGCTGGCGGCGTTGAAATAATTTTCCATGACCGAAATTTTTGTCATAGGCCACCGCAACCCGGACACGGATGCGATCTGCTCGGCCATCGGTTACGCGGAATTCAAGCGGCGCACGGGCATGCCTGAGGCCGTCGCCGCGCGCTGCGGAGACACGAACGAGCGGATTGATTTTGTGCTGAACACATTCGGCGTCCCGTCGCCGCGATTCATCGCCGATGTTTCGCCAAAGGTGCGTGACGTGATGCAGCCGGAGGTCCTGAGCGTGCCGCCGGACGCGACCGCCGCCGAGGCGCTCGGCCTGATGGACGAGCACGACATACGCGTGCTGCCGGTGCTGGACCTGAAAGGAAAATGCCGCGGCCTGCTTTCGCTGTTCAAGCTGAGCAAATTTTTGTTTCCTGCGGCGAACCGGCTGGTTGATTCGCGGCGCGTGCTGTCGTCGCTGGACAATCTGGCGAAAACGCTGGGCGGCAAACTGTTGACCGGCCATGAAACGGAGCGCGAGGAAGATTTGATTTTGATGATCGGCGCGATGAAGCTGGAATCCTTTGCGGAGCGGCTGAAACGTTATCAGCCGGAAAAACTCGTCGTGGTCGTCGGCGACCGCATGGATATCCAACATCTCGCAATCAACGCAGGCGTGAGGGTGTTGATCGTGACGGGCGGAATGGCGGTCGAGCCGCACATTCTTGAAGCATCCCAGCAAAACCGCGTGAGCCTCATCACATCGCCTCACGATTCTTCCACGACAGCGTCGCTCTGCCGCTCGGCGGTCGCCATCCGGCACATGCTGAACGAGGAGTTTCTTTCTTTCCGCGAAGACGCCCACTTGAACGCCGTGCGCGCCGAAGCCGCGTCGTCGGGCTTCGCGGCATTTCCGGTGACAGACGAGGAAGGCCGAACGGTCGGAGTGCTGTCGAAGGCGGATTTTCTCAAGCCTGTCGAACGCAAACTGATTTTGGTGGACCACAACGAATTGTCGCAGGCCGTTCAGGGCGCGGATGAAGTGGAGATTCTGGAAATCATTGACCATCACCGGCTCGGCTCGATGACGACGCAGCAGCCGATCTTGTTTCGGAATGAACCCGTCGGCTCGACCAGCACGATTGTTGCGGACTGTTTTTTCCGGCATGGCGTCGAACTTCCCAAGCCAATTGCAGGATTGCTTCTGGCCGGACTCGTTTCCGACACGCTCAATTTGACTTCGCCCACGACGACGGCGCGCGATTCGGAAATTCTGGCCAGGCTGGAAAAAATCGCAGAAATCAACGCGCGCGAATTCACTGAAAAACTTTTTGCATCCGGCTCGCTGCTCACGCTCAAGCCCGCGCCGCAAGCCATCACGACCGATGCGAAGGAATACCGGGAAAATGGGGCAACATTCAGCGTGGCGCAGATCGAGGAAGTCGGCTTTTACCAATTTTGGAAGCGCAAGGACGAGCTGCTTGCCGCGCTGGAAGATTATCGGCACGGACGGAATTACTTTTTCTCCGCGCTTCTGGTGACGAATGTGACCACCCAGCAATCGCTCATGCTTCTCGCTGGGCATAAAAAATTTGTTGACCGGATTGATTATCCCGAACCGGAGCCGGGAGTGTTTGAACTGAGCAACGTGGTTTCGCGCAAAAAACAACTTCTGCCTTATCTCACACATTGTTTGCAGAGGATGAAGTCTGGAAATTAGAGCCGGCGCATTCGGGACAGGATTTTGCAGAGATTCTTTACATCTGTGCCGCAGGCTGCGTCGTCGAATCTTGCCGAATGATCGGATCTCCGGCGGTAACTTTGAGGTCGAGGCCTGAAACATCCTCGTCTTTTACATTCTGCAGGACAAGTCCGCGGCGCGCAGTAAACTTGCAGTTCACGAATTTGACGTTCTGAATCGGGCTGCCTTTCATGCCGCGTATGTCACCCGCAGACTGGACGTTGCCGGAAAAATTGATGAACTGCACGTTGCTAACCACGGTAAGAATCTTTGCGGGCGGAAGGATGGGCGGCACCAATCGCCAGGCCATGTCGAACACGAAAGCCTGACGGACATTGTTGAGTTGAATGTCGCGATAGGTGATGTCATCTATCACGCCGCCTCGGCTGGGCTGTGATTTGAATCGCGCCGCGTTGTCGGTGCCGGTAAATTTGCAATCCTTGACCACAACATGGTGAATTGAGCCGCTGACTTCCGAACCCATCGTAATCCCACCGCCCACGCCAATCGTGCAGTCGCTGATGGTGATGTTTTCCGAAGGACGGTTAACACGCAGTCCGTCCGCATCCTTGCCGCATTTAATGGCGATGTCATCATCGTTGCAGGCGATGTCGCAGCGGGTAATTAGAACATTGCGGCTTGAGTCAACGTCGATGCCGTCAGAACTGGGAATTCGCTCGATGGCTCGTATGTTGAGATTGTCCGCGACTACGTCCTG
>PKZR01000059.1 GCA_003133815.1 Limisphaerales bacterium
AACCGTCAATTTCACTTTTGAGCCAAAGTAATAACGAGAACTGCAACCCCATCCCCTGAACAAAATGAAAAAATCCAAACAGTTGAGAGCGCTGGCTCAAATGCCTGTGCTCTTGGTGATTGCCGCCGTGGTGATTGGCGGTGTCGCGTCCACTCTTTATTCGGCTGAACCGGCCGACGGCTTGTCCTCACCGGGTGCAGATTCCACGGCGTCGCAAACCAATTCGGTTGAAACCGTCACCAACTCTCCCGATGCAAGGGAGGTCGTGGTCAAGACGGATATCAGCGGTGCTGAACTTTACTCGATGCATTGCAACCGGTGCCATCCCGAACGTTACCCGACCGAGAGGACGGCGGCGCAATGGAAAACCATCATGCTCCACATGCAGGTCCGCGCGAACATTCCCGTGAGCCAGGCAAGGCAGATTTTGAAATATCTACAGGACAACAGCGGCCGTTGAAAATTTTCCCAATCACCTGAACAACGAATGAAAACGAAAACAAAATTCTGCCGCATGACGCTTGGACTGATGGCAGCCGGCTGCGCCATCGGGACGGCTGTTCCCACACAAGTTTCCGCAGCTGTCAGCGACTCGGATTTCGATGCGCTGAAACAACAGGTTCAACAAATGAGTGGGGAACTCCAGTCGCTGAAGCAGACGAACCAGCAGGACCAGCAGACCATCCAGCAACTGCAGCAGCAGCTGGGCGAGACTCAAACACTGGCGACCAATGCCGTTCAAAAAGCCGAGGCGGCGGCCCAGCCGCAACCGCTGCCGCGCGTGCCAATTGACGAGGCCACCGTCAACCACAACTTCCAGATTCTCGGTGATGCCGAGTTTCAATTCTCCAAGGCTACGGGCCAAAATGCAGCGTTCTCGCTGGCCGATTTTGCACCCATTTTCCTCTATCGCGGTGGCGACAACGTATTGTTTGAAGCCGGGTTTGATTTCATCCTTCAGAACAACGGCGGCACGCCGGGCACTTCCACTGACTCAAATCCCGCCAATCCCCCCGGCGACACCACGCCCACCGCCAACGGCACCGGCTACACCACCACCATCAATTTAAGTTTCGCGCAGTTGGATTATGTGATGGATGATTATGTGACCCTGTGCGTCGGCGACCTGTTGCTGCCGCTGGGAACCTACAGCGAGCGAAGCGCGGGCTGGTTGAACAAGTTTCCGGATAATCCACTGGCGGTGGATGCGCTTCTGCCCGGCACCGGCATCGGGGCCGAACTGCGCGGCGCGATTCCCGTGGGCGATAGCGGCAAGTTCATCAACTACTCTGTCTATGGAGTAAACGGCCCCGGATCGGCGGACGGAACCGGAAATGCCGCGCAGCTCGACATTGCCGGTGGAAACGTGGGTTTCACATCCAATGGGGGGATGGCGAACCTGCACGGCAAGCCGGACGGCGGCGGAAGGCTGGGTATATTTCTGCCCTTCCAACCCCATTGCGATCTGGAACTCGGCATCTCCGCCCAGTCGGGTGAATGGGACAATGCGGGCAATCACCTTTGGACGGCCTGTGTGTTCGATGCTGCCCTGCACCTGGGTTCCAGCCTTGAGATCAAGGGTGAATATATCCAGACACAGTATGGAAGCGATGACCTCGGCACCGTCCATCAACAAGGATGGTGGGTCCAGGCTGGCTACAAGCTGGCCGGGTTGAACCTGGAGCTGCCAGTAATCAACAATGTGGAACTGGTGGGGCGCTTTGATTCGCTGCAAAACGGCTATGACTCGGGCAATAACGCATTTGATTTCAACACCCGGCGATACTCTGCCGGCTATATCTACTACATCACCACCGCGCTGCTCTTTGAAGGCGACTACGAATTCCTGAACAGCAACGACCCGTCCCAGGTGAACCAGTTTATCCTCCAACTTTCCTATGGATTCTAGACCAGCCCAGAAAGTCGTGATTGATTTAAACAACCCAACAGCAGCCATGCATACTTACCCATTCCCAAACCAGCGGCGGCGGATACGATTCATCCGGCCATGTGTCCTTGCGTTGCTTGGATGCCTCATGTTGACCCGGGCTTTTGCGCAAAATTCCGCGGCCGGCACCGGTGCAGGCGCGGATTCGCTGGCGACGAACCAGGTTCCAACCTACCTGCGCGACATCCAGCCGATCTTCATGGGGAATTGCTCCCGCTGCCACAACGAACAGACCCGGTTCGTTTACAACTGGCTGGACTATAAAACGGCATATTCCGACCGTTGGGAAATCAGAAGGCGCGTGTGGGACAGTTGGAAAGGATCCTATTACAAGGAATCCATGCCCATTGCCAACAGCCCTGAATCACTGGCGCTCACCGATGAGGAGCGCCAGGTCATCCGCAATTGGGTTGACGGCGGCGGACTTCAAGGTGTGGCACCGGTCCAGGGCGTTGCCAAATCCAAAACCGAGCGGATTGAGCTGGGGCACAAGCTGTTTACCTCCATTTGCGCGGCGTGTCACCAGCCCACTGGACAAGGACGACCGAACGTGTTCCCTCCCCTGGCCGGATCCGACTTTTTAAATGCCGACAAGAACCGGGCCATTAAAATAGTCATCTTTGGCCGGCAGGGCGAAGTGGTGGTGAACGGGATGAAATTCAACAACAACATGCCCAAGTTCCCCCTGAGCGACCAGGACATCGCCAATGTACTGACCTATGTTTATAATTCTTTTGGAAACGCCGGACTCGAAGTGACACCGGATGAGGTAAAAATCCTCCGCTCACAACTGCCGGCGCCATCGGCAACGCCTCCGCCAAAAAATATTTTTGAGTGACGTTGGTTAATCAGTCGGGAGCCGGACATACAACCGGAATGGTCGTGCTCCCATGTCCTTTTTGAATCCCACCTGTGGGGATTTGCCGGAAAATTTGTCAATAAACACCTCCAAACATGGCCCTTATTCAATGTCATGAATGTCGCGGACTGGTAAGCGAACTGGCGCCGAAATGTTTCCATTGCGGCGCAAGGGTCATCAGCATGGACATCCGGCACAAGCTGCTGGATGAAAGGGAGGAACTGGTCATCCGCCTGCGCGATGATAACCTTCTGACTTTTTTGGCCATCGGATCGCAAATGGGAGTATCCATGGCCAAGGCGTATGTGATATACGGCACGGCCAAAGCCAGGCTGAAGGATTATGTGGACCACGGCGATGCGGCGTTTGTTCTGCTGCCCAAGCGGGTGCGCCGGCTGATTGATGAACTGAACTTAGGCAGTCGTGCGGCCGTCAGATCGGCGATCAAATCGGGGCGTTTGTCATGGAACATGAATTATGGAAAAATTCAGTGTGAGAGGGGCCTCTTTAGAAGCTATGGCAGGCGGACCTGGTTGGATTTGAACAAGTGGGCGGGTATACCCGTCGATAGCCGGGGTAAAAGCATCATCAAACCTGTTGTTCGATCAGCTAAAAAAGCGCTGAGCGCTCGTCACGCCGCCCCTGAATCTCAAGCCACAGTCTCGAAGCATGATCTAAGGAGACGCTGAATAAAGCGAGGTTTTCAAATTTCAGTTATTACTGACGTGAAGGTGATCCTCAAGCGGTGGGGATTTGTGTCCGGTGGCTTGGGTTGGTCGCCCACAACGGCAAATTTGTGGAAAGCGTGCCGCTCGCCGAAGCCACCGGCCGGTTGCGGACGGTGCCGCTGGACGAAGGGTTCGTGCGCGCCACCCGTTCACTCGGCATCTGCCTCGGCGACTAAATTCATCTGCCGCCCGCGTCAAGCGGGCATGCGGCTTGTGTTTTGCATAATAAAATTCATCTGCGGCGGCAGTCTGCAAAGACCGCCGGCCAAAACAATATGAATTGTGCTGCATCCGGCCAGATTAACATCCGCACATGGACAAATGCTGTCCAAGCCTCCATCAAATC
>PKZR01000092.1 GCA_003133815.1 Limisphaerales bacterium
GGCCGATTCCGACCCTCGCCTCCAATACGTTTATTGGGCTTTTCGCCCATTTTCACCCCAACTGCCAGCAAAAGTGCCAGCAGACGGGTCTACCCTGCTCGAAATCCAAAGAACTACCATCGTACCACTGGCGAACTGCTTACCGGATTTGTGAGGCAGGCGTTAATCTGGCCAACGTATGGAGTCTGCGTTTAAAATGGTTTTTCGGCTTTACCGGCGACGCCACAAGTATTACTGCGAGCACATGGTTCGCAGATTTAAACAATTGAAGTTTCATTTTATCCAATCCAGCCATAACGCGTTGACGCTGCTGAAATCCAATTGCAAATAAACTTTTATTTGTTAGTGAAATGAAATAATAGTGTTGAAAACAGATCATTCTAAAATGCGTATTCCACGAATTATAAAACTCCTTATTATGCTGTTGGTGTTCCATTCCGGTGGGAACGTACTGCTGGCCGCCACCGGATATGGGACTGTGATCAAATATCTTTCGGGCACCGGCAAAGATGATGGTGTCCTGTGGGATTTTTACTGCACTGCCGGGATGCAAAGCGGCATTTGGAAAAAAATTGCCGTGCCATCCTGCTGGGAACTGCAAGGATTTGGCGTCTACAATTATGGGACGGTTTTCCGCGGCAGAAGCTCCAGCGAAGATGTTTCGCTTCGTACGGGGTTTGCGTCGGAACAGGGTAAATATAAAACCGAATTCATCGCGCCGAGTGACTGGCAGGGCAAAGTTGTGAGGATAGTATTCGAGGGCGTCATGGTTAAAACCGAGGTGTTTATCAACGGCCAGTCAGCCGGACCAGCGCATGAGGGTTCTTTTTACGAATTCAAATATGACATCACACCGTTGTTGAAGTTTGGCGCGACGAATTTGCTGGAAGTGACCGTCAGCAAAGTTGCGGACAATCCGAGCGTGATGCGTGCGGAGAGGCAGGGCGATTTTTGGAATTTTGGCGGCATTTATCGTCCGGTTTTTCTGGAGGTGCTTCCGGCCAGCTATATTGACTGGACGGGAATTAACGCGCAGGCCAATGGTGATTTCAAGGCGGATTTGCATCTCGGTCCTGGCATCAAGCCGAAAATCGCCGAGGTGACTGGACAAATTCTGGACACGAATTACCAGCCAGTCGGCGCCCCATTTTCGGCGAAAACATCTGACTACGCACAAGGCTCCACTTTAGAGAGCATCCAGTTAAGTTCTCATTTTGACGGCGTGAAGCTATGGACAGCGGAAACGCCAAATTTGTATCATATACAGTTCACATTGCTCCAAAACGGCGTGCCGCAGCACACAATAACGAACCAGTTTGGTTTTCGTACCATCGAGTTGCGCACGAACGACGGATTTTACTTGAACGGCACGAAGATCGTGATGAAAGGTGTGAACCGGCACAGTTTCTGGGCGGATTCAGGCCGCACCTTGAGCCGGGCGCTGTGCTACGAGGATGCACGGCTCATCAAGGACATGAACATGAATGCCGTGCGCATGTCGCACTATCCGCCAGACCGCGATTTTCTCGAAGCGTGCGACGAGCTGGGGATTTATGTGCTGGACGAACTCACCGGCTGGCAAAGCGCCTATGACACACCATCGGGGCAGCGCCTCGTCGGCGAAATGGTCAGGCGAGATGTGAATCATCCGTCCATTCTCGTTTGGGATAACGGCAATGAAGGCGGCTGGAATAACGCCCTCAACGGCGAGTTCGCCAAGTGGGACATCCAGCAGCGCAATGTCATGCACCCGCGTTCAAAAGATCGTGGCGTGAATGATCCACATTATCCTGATTATGCTTCCATCGTTCGTGAGAGCGGCGGCCCAGCCGTTTATTTTCCGACCGAATTTTTGCACGGACTTTATGACGGCGGCGCGGGCAGCGGATTTCATGACTACTGGGAAGTACTGCGCAAAAGCCCGGTTTTGGGCGGCGCGTTTTTCTGGGTGATGTATGACGACGGCGTGGTGCGCACGGACAAGGGCGGAATCATAGACAACTCGGGCAATATGGGACCGGATGGCATCATGGGACCGCGACACGAAAAAGAAGGCAGCTACTACACCATCAAGGAAATCTGGTCTCCCGTGGAAATTGAAGCGCCGGCGAAAGGGCTGTTCCCCGGATTTCAAGGCACTGTGAAAGTCCGCAACAGTTACGATTTTACCGACCTCAACCAATGTTCGTTTTCCTGGGAGTATGTGAGTTTTCCAAAACCGAACGAAGGCCGCGCCGGGCACACGGTGCTGGCGAGCGGTGATATTCCGGCCCCGTCCACGCCACCGCATGGCACCGGCGATTTGCAATTGAAGCTGCCTCCCATGGATGGCGTTGATGCGGTTTATTTCACGGCAAAAAATTCTCTGGGCCAGAATTTATGGACTTGGTCGTGGCCGGTGGGTGCAATTCCGAAGCCAGTCTCAAAACCGGCGACGGAAAAAATCACCATGCAGGACATTGCCGGGAAATTGGTCGTCAACTCGGGTGCGCTGGAATTGCAATTCGACAAGACCTCCGGCTTTCTGACTTCGGTGAACAACGGCGGGAAAAATATTCCGCTCGCCAACGGCCCGCGCTTTATCGCCTACACGCACACTCCCCAAGGACGCGGCACGGTTAAATATAGCGACGTGGCAGGGACAAATACACTCACGGGCTTGACATCACGCACCGACGGAAATGATTTGATTGTGGAGGCGCACTACGAAGGTGCGCTGAAACAAGTGAATTGGCGCATTTCACCTGATGGCCAGCTGAAACTGAATTACACCTACGACTACGAAGGCGCAGTGGATTTAATCGGCGTCAATTTTGATTTTCCCGAAACGGACATGAAAGGCATCACCTGGCTGGGCTACGGCCCTTATCACGTCTGGCAAAATCGTCTGCAAGGCACGCGCCTTGATGTTTGGCATAATTATTATAACAACACCGTTCCCAGCGTGGTTTATTCCTTTGACCCCGATTTCAAAGGTTATTTCCGTGACTGGCGCTGGGCCACTTTTGACACGAGCGAGGGAAAATTTACCATAACCACCCCGATGACGGAATCTTATCTGGGCATCTACCACCCAAACGACGGACCAGTGGGACCATTGCTCGCCTTGCCTGACACCGGCCTGACTTTCCTGAATGTCATTCCGGCAATGCGCGACAAGTTTCTGACGCAAGAGCGGATGGGACCGCAATCGGCAACAAAACAGGTTTCCGGCGAGCACAAAGGCGAAGTGACCTTTGATTTCGACTTGAAATGAGTCCGGATGCCCGACTTTCAAACCAGAAAAACGGAGGCCCTCATCCTTGCCAATCAAAATCATCCGCTTTAAGGTGGGCGTATATTAAACAATTTTAATGCCTCCCTGACTGATCTGAATATGCGAAGGTTCACATCATGCTTTTTTATCTGTCTTGCTACATTAGCCCCAATCGTAGCGATCAGTAACGCCACCGGAGAATCGGTGTTGACCTACCACAATGACAATGCGCGCACCGGAGCGAACACAAACGAATCAATTTTGACCTTGGCAAATGTCAACACCAATACATTTGGCCTGTTAATGAAGTATGATGTGGATGCTTATGTTTATACGCAGCCGCTTTTCGTTCCCGGAGTGAAAATTCCAGAACAAGGCACACGTGACGTCGTATATGTGGCGACGGAAAACGACAGCGTGTATGCCTTCGACGCCAACAGCAACTCCGGCGCAAACGGTGGTTTGTTGTGGCACCTCAGTTTGGGGGATGGAATCAACATCACAACCAACCATGAATTTGGCGGACGCTATCATAACAACGTCCTGCAAGACATGCTTCCAAGAGTTGGCATCACCGGCACTCCGGTCATTGACGCTGCATCTGGAACCCTCTATGTAGTCGCGCTGAACCGGGAAGCAACAGCGATTATGACTAATTATTATCAACGAATTCACGCGTTGAACATCGCCACGGGAGAAGAACAACCTTATAGCCCGGTGGTGATAACGGCTTCCGTTCCAGGAACTGGCGTTGAAAGTTCCGGAGGAATTTTGAAATTTGACGCAAAGCAGCAGAATGAGCGCTGTGCTCTCACGCTTGCAGATGGAATTCTATATATTGCCTATAGCAGTTATGCAGATACCGATCCATACCATGGATGGATCATGGGCTACAATGCCGGAAATCTTCAGCTATTAACCAACCATGTCTTCAACACCACTCCGAACGCAACAAAAGCCCTATTTGGCCCGCATGCAGCAGAAGGAGCCCTCTGGATGGGCGGCAGTGGATTATGCGTTGATGCGAACAACAACCTTTATTTTGAAGTTGCCAATGGCAGTTTCGACGCGAACGCCGGCGGGGCAGATTATGGCGACAGCTTTATGAAACTCTCCGCTTCAAATGGTCTGGCAGTTGCCGACTACTTCACGCCATTTAATCAGGCTGCATTACAAGCCGCCGATGCGGATTTAGGTTCCGGCGGCCCTGTATTGCTGCCGGATGATGCTGGCAGCGCTGCACATCCGCACCTGATAGTTGGCGGCGGCAAGGAAGGAAAAATTTACCTGGTGGATTGCGACGTTATGGGTCATTACAATTCATCCAATGACAACCAGATCGTGCAATACTTTCCCGCAGGCGTCGGAAAAATTTTTAGCACTCCAGCCTATTTTAACCATCAACTCTATTACCAAGGCATCGGCGGAGTGATGAAAGCCTTCACCATCAGCAATGGACTTTTTACCACCACACCCATTTCTGCATCAAAGACCAGCTTCAGCGGTTTTGGCACAACGCCGTCCATCTCGGCAAACGGAACAAGCAATGCAATTGTTTGGACCATCCAAACAGACGGCGCAGTTCGTGGTACACCTGCGATATTGCACGCCTACAATGCGACGAATCTGACCCAGGAACTTTACAACAGCCGACAACTGCCCGACCGCGACAATCCAGGCAACGCAGTCAAGATGACAGTGCCGACAGTGGCCAATGGAAAGGTCTTTGTTGGAGCGCAATATGCCCTGTCCATTTTTGGCAATGGAATTTTCCTACCAAAACCGGTCATCTCACCTAACGATAGAAACTATGCCAATTTGGCAACTGTAACTCTTTCAGACGCTGTGGCGGACGCGTCGATTTATTACACATTGGATGGCACCACGCCTAAAATCAGCTCCTCACTTTACACCGTACCATTTGCGATTACCAACACCTTAAAACTTAACGCTATGGCCATCAAAAATGGAGCGGTCAACAGCGGTATTACCTCCGCTTCATTCGTCAATACCGCCGCTGCCGGGCATGGCAGCAGCGGATTAGCCGGGCCAAACTCTGTCAGCGGTCAAAGTAATTCTGTAGCAACTTGGAGCGGTTCGGTCCAGGCGCAATATGACGAGACTTATACTTTCTCGTCGTTCACTCGTAATGGTGTGCGCCTGTGGGTCAACGGCCAGTTGCTCATCAATGACTGGGCTATCCATTCATCGGCAATCACAAACAGCGGTAACATTGCTCTCAAAGCTCAGGAACTCTACAATCTACAATTAGATTACCTTCAACACGACAGCAGCAATGTATTGCAACTTTTGTGGAGCAGTCCTTCAACCGCGCAGAATGCCATCCCAAATTCGCAGCTCTATCCTTACACTAATCCCCCACCCGCAGTTTCTTTGGTCCGGCCTGCCAACGGTGCTGCTTATACTGGCAGCGCGAGCGTAACCGTTGGATCTGATGCCGAAGCACCATACAATCCAATTGGCAAAGTAGATTTTTACAGTGATGGGAAATTGCTCGGCACTTTGAGCAATAGTATTTACGCGCCAGTCTATGCGATGACTGTGACCGGTTTAAAAACAGGAAATCATAACTTCATCGCCGTTGCCACCGATGGTAGCGGACTATCCTGCACATCGGCTCCTATCACTGTTACCGTTAGTGCTGGCAGCGGGCTACCTTATGGCCTGACGACAAATGGAATTACGCCCCAATTTCTTAATATGCCGACAACATACAACAATGCGCTCCCACCATTACTTTCTGAAACGGGCGTTTACAGTGACACGGTCAGCCGCACCCCATCTGGCGGTTTGATTCCTTACAGCCTCAATTCCCAACTATGGTCGGATGGCGCAGTGAAAAGCTGCTATCTGGCAGTGCCAAACAACGGCGGAGTCATCACACCAGACGAGCAGATAAGATTGCACCCGACCAATTCATGGACTTTCCCGGCAGGAACTGTCTTCGTCAAGAATTTCGATCTAACCGTAGATGAAACCAAACCAACTTTTCCTCGTCGCCGACTGGAAACCCAAATCCTCGTGCGCGACACCAACGGATCGGTCTACGGCGTGACTTATAAATGGCGTGCGGACAACAGCGACGCCGACCTGCTGGCGAACGGTTTAAGCGAAGACATCATTGTCACCAACGAGACCGGAATACGCACTCAAACCTGGACATATTTAAGTCCGGCTGACTGCCTGACATGTCATACTCCCATGGCCGGCTACGTTCTCGGAGTCAACACGCGCCAGCTCAACGGCAACTTCACTTATCCCGCCACTGGCGTCATCGACAATCAAATTCGCACGTTGAACCGGCTTGGACTCTTCAGTCCCGCCATCAACGAAGCAATCATCGCAAATCTTCCGAAGCTGTCCGCACTCACAAATTCAGGCGCCTCAGTGGAAGAACGAGCACGTTCCTACCTGGACGCGAACTGTGCGCAATGTCATCGCCCGGGCGGCATCGGCAATTTTGACGCACGTTATGACACGCCATTGGACAAGCAACATATTGTCAATTATCCGGCGTCATTTTCGCTGGGCTACAGCAACGCCTGCATCATCATGCCAAAGGATTTCTTACGTTCCGTCATTCAAGACCGGATGAACACGAACACCATGACCATAAAAATGCCGCCGCTTGGGCGAAATGTTATTGACACAAATGCCGTCAATTTAATCCGTGACTGGATCAACAGCCTGCCCACTGCGTCGTCATCTCCATAGGACGTCTGTCATCCACCAGGGAAAAGCATATCATTTTACATTGCCTGAAACACAAGTGCGCTCATCGGTGGCAGATAAAACTTAGCGGACTGTTGCTGGTTGTGACACGGAACACTTTCGGCAGTAACGCCGCCGAGATTTCCCTTGTTGCCGCCGCCGTAAATTGCCGCATCACTGTTCAGCATTTCGCGCCACTTGCCCGCGCGCGGAAGGCCAATGCGATAGTTTTCTCGAGGAACAGGTGTGAGGTTCAATATGATGACGAGTGGATTTGAACCGTCAGCATTTTGTCTGGCAAAGGAAATGACGCTATTGTCGCGATCCGTGCAGTCAATCCAGTAAAATCCGGCATGGTCGTAATCGCCCTGCCACAAACCGGACGCACCAACGTAAAGCTTGTTTAAGTCTTCAACAAATTTTTGAATGCCGCGATGGAACGGCCCGGCGTCGAGCAGCCACCAGTCAAGCTGGCCATTTTCGTTCCACTCGGCACTCTGTCCGATTTCACAGCCCATGAACAACAGTTTCTTTCCAGGGAAAAGCCATTGATACGCAAGCAACGTGCGCAGGCTGGCGAATTTCTGCCAGTCGTCGCCGGGCATGCGGCGGATCAGCGATCCCTTGCCGTGGACAACTTCATCGTGTGACAGCGGCAGGATAAAATTTTCGTTGTGATGATAGAGCATCGCGAAAGTGAGGTCGTTCTGATGATATTTGCGGTGGATGGGTTCGTGTTTGAAATAGCCGAGGGTGTCGTGCATCCAGCCCATGTTCCATTTGAACGAGAAACCGAGTCCTCCGATATAAGGCGGGCGTGTGACCTGCGGCCACGCGGTGGATTCCTCCGCAATCGTCATCACTCCGGGAAATTCCGTGTGCGTGAGGTGGTTGAATTTTTTCAGGAATTCAATCGCCTCCAGATTTTCGCGCCCGCCGAATTGATTGGGAATCCATTCGCCGGATTTGCGCGAGTAGTCGAGATAAAGCATCGAGGCGACGGCGTCCACGCGCAGACCGTCAATGTGAAACCGTTCACACCAGAAGAGCGCGTTGGCGACGAGAAAATTAGAAACTTCGTTCCTGCCAAAATTAAAAATCAATGTGCCCCAATCCTGATGCGCGCCCTTGCGTGGGTCTTCGTGTTCGTAAAGCGCGGTGCCGTCGAATTTGGCGAGCGCCCATTCATCGCGTGGAAAATGCGCCGGCACCCAGTCCACGATGACGCCGATGCCAGCTTCGTGAAGCGCATTGACGAGAAATTGAAAATCTTCCGGCGTGCCGAAGCGGCTCGTCGGCGCGTAAAAGCCGGTGACCTGATAACCCCACGAAGGATAATAGGCGTGCTCGGCCACCGGCATGAATTCAACGTGCGTGAAACCCATTCGCTTGAGGTAAATTACGAGAGGTTCGGCAAGCTCGCGATAGCTCCACGATTCGTTCGCGGACTTTTTACGCCATGAACCGACATGCACCTCGTAAATGCTCATTGGCGAACGGAGAGGGTCGCGGTCGCGGCGCTTTTTCAACCACGCGGAATCAGTCCATCTGAATTTTTTCGTGTCCCAGACTATCGCCGCCTGCTTGGGCGCAACCTCGAAGAAAAAGCCGAACGGGTCGGTGTTCAGCTTGATATTTCCGTGCGCGTCGCGGATCTCGAATTTGTAGTGCGCGCCGACGCCGACACCGGGAATAAAAATCTCCCAAACGCCCGACGCACCAAGCAAGCGCATCGGATGAAAACGTCCGTCCCAATTGTTGAAATCGCCGACGACACTGATGCGCTGCGCATTCGGTGCCCAGACGGCGAAACTTGTGCCATGAACGCCGTCGGGCGAGCGAAGTTGCGCGCCGAGCTTGTCGAAAATTCTTCGCTCGTCACCCTTGCCGAACAAAAATAAATCGGATTCGCCAAGCGTCGGTAAAAAAGAGAATGCATCGCGCGTGCGACGGATCTGGCCCTGGTGGTTGGTGATGACCAGATCGTAGGCATAAACTTTCTTGGTGGTCTTTGTGACTCCTTCAAAAACGTCGGTGTCGGGGATTCTCTTCAGCACGAACTTTGGCTTGTCTTTTTCGTGAACGGGCTGGATTTCAACCTTTGCAGCGTCCGGCATGAGCGTGCGGACGACGAGTCCCGAACCATCGCCGAGCGGGTGCATGCCTAGAAGCATGTGCGGGGACTGATGTTTCAGTTCAACCAAGCTGCGCAGTTCATCTTTGGTGAGCAACATAACGGTCAAAGGTTAACAGAGTGTTTGCGCCATGGCACGGTAAAGCAATGCCAAAGAGTAAAATTCACAACTGCCGAGAAACAAGAACAAGAGCCATGATTCACCCCCAATCTGTCTTCCCAGCCGAGGGGTACAGCAAAGGAAGAAAGCAAGGGCAAGCGTGAAACACTCCCACGAGAAACACGGAGCAGCATGGATTCATCCATTATTTTCATGCGATCAACCGGGGTTTGCCAGAGCTTAATTCAGGTTGGATTCGGTTTGACCGGGTTTGACTCATTGCCATTGGAACCGGCTGCCTCCGATGGCTGCGCTGCCAGACCAAAAATCTCATGCAACCGGCGTTCGCGCTCTTTCGGGCTGACGTAGTCCTGACAAACCAGATCGCGCACCCCTGAGTTTTTCAGCCAGCGCTGGAAATGGGCGACGACCTCCCCCTCGGTTTTTGCGCGTGAATCGTCCAGCCGATCCTGCTCCATTTTCAACCGCGCGCCGCTATGGTCGCCCCGACGCAATTCCACGATGTCCTGGCACAATCCGCGCAAGGCGCGCAGTTTTTTTCGGAATTCATCCGTCACCTCGCCGTTCCAGCCCGACAGCGCGGACGCGTAACGCACCGCGAGCACGGTGGCCAGATGATCCGTCAACCGGCCGTCTGTGACCGCAGTAATATCACCGGCATCCGCCGCGAGCTCGCGGGCCTGATCCAACGCCTCCTGCCGCGCCTGCCATTCCGCAAAACCGCCGGCCCGCCATTCGCAAAGATTCTGTTTGCTGATGGCAGACGCACCGAAGTCCTTTGCAAGGACCTGCCTAACCTGGGGCAGGCCATTCAGCCATGCAAGCAATGGAACGCCCTGGCCGCCATCCTGCAAACGGCGGTTCAACTCATCGCGGATTTTGCGCGGCAGCCGGGCTATTTTTCCGTTGCGGGCCATGATTTTTTTTTCGGTGGTTTCACGGTTTCGGGAAGGCAGCCGAACACGGCGAGGCGCAACCGGTCAATTTTCGCGATGTCATTGGAATGCAACCGGGCGTTTACCGCCAAGGCTTCATCCAGCCTTTCAAAGGCAGAACGATAAGCCTGATGGCGAACCGGCGGGCGCGCGATTTTGCCTGTTCGATTCATAAATTTCATTTCGGGATGATGATCTTGCCGGACTGTTGCAGCTTGTCCACGTCGGCGAACAGGGCGAGACGCATCAGCCGGATTTTTTCGTAATTATCCGTTTGAGTGTTTTCCGCCAACGCCTCATCCAGCCGTGCAAACGCCTGTCGATAAGACTGGTTTTTAATCTGATGTGAATGGTATTTCATATCAGGACAGCCGGATCCGGCAACGGTTCATGGTCTTCTTCATCAAGGTCATTAAATTCTTCCAAGGGCGTCCCCATCAGGGCATGGTCAACCATGTTAAGCACCCGCCGCACAGCCCTGTCCCGCGATATTTTAGGGTGAAGCTTCTCCTTCACATCCGGTCGCTGGAGCCATTCCTTGAATTCCGCCTCTTTGCGCTCCTGCGTCAGGCGGCGCGCCGCTTCCAACCGATCTCTTCCGATCTGCAACCGTTCGGCGTAATGATCTCCGCGCCGGAGCATGGCCCAATCCTGCATGAATGTCCGCAACACCTCAAACCGCCCTGCCCCATCCGAGGCTGCGAGTTTTTCGCGCGCGGCCAGCAGATATTGCGGGGCCAGCCATGCCGCCACGGCATCGGTGACGGAACCGCCTGAGACGGATTTCAATTCCTGCGCCTCGGCCACCATTTCGGCCAGGATGGTTTTGGTCCCTGCCAGATTGGAACCGGGCACGCTCACCGATACCTCCCACGAATGTGCTGGTTGTAATATGCGCCCATGGACGGGGCGTTCATCAACTCCCGATAGACATGATAAGGCACGCCGGGATGGTCGTAAATGCGCCCGCCATGAAACTCGACGGTGAGAGTGTAGCCATCGTAGCCCACGGCGAGGATGGCGGACGAATTGACCAGTATGAGATTCATACAACCTGACTTTTGTGGAAAGTCAGGCTGATTACAAATTTATGGTTTAGGGAAAAGTGGCACCTAAATTTCCCCAAATCATTTTGTAACCAATTTGGCGGCTGGCCGTCGGTGATTGGAGCCGGCGATGGTTTTAAGGGCGGTTAATATGTCCTTAAAAATAGCGTGTTGAATGGCACCTTTCTTCCTGCCGGTCTGATACGCACGTCTATTTCGATAGTCGTCCCATTCAGGGCGAACATGAAAATCAGGCATCTCCTCCAGAATCATTTCTTTGCCAGCATGCCAGTAATCCAAAACGTGCTTTTTATTAAATGGACGGTGCAATTTTTTAAGACTCCTCGTCCAAACGGGAAGAATTTCATAGTTGCCGACATAACTCGGCAACTCAAGCCGTTTCTTTTCTTCGTCCCATCCCAATTTCCGCGCAGCTTCCTCATAACGTGACATGGGTATTGGATGCCTGACGCCATAGCCATAAATATCCGCCCATTCCGGCAGACGCGTTTCGTAAGTATCGAGAGTCAGATCAAGCGTAAAGATGATGGCGTAGGCATAGCGGACCGGCCAAGATTGCCGGGCAAGATGCGGACCTTTGGGCTGACAGGCACTGGCCATGCTGTGCAAAGACAATCGGGAGTTTTCCAGATATGCCCGATTGAACCGCACATTATCCGGGTGCCGCGATCTGAAACACGGCAGAAGCATAAGATCACCTGCCACTTTCCGAAACAACTGCAAATTCCCTTTGTAAAGATCCAACAAGTTTCCGGTGGCCTGGATTGCATCGTGGAACAGTTTCCATGCCGCGCGCTCTTCCTCCGGCAGCTTGCCATCCGCAGCCTCATCCACGGTCGTGCCCACATCCGCAAACAGGGAATTATCCACCCATTTCAAAAAATCCGGCTCCGGCGCACAATATTCTCCGTCTTTGAGCAATTGGCCGGAGAATGTAAACACCAGTGAATTTGCTCTGCCATCGTCAAACATGGAAGAGCCTTTCATCGTCCTTATCGGGTTCTGGCCAGTAGCAGCTTGTCCAGCCATTCTTCGATAACCAGGCGGCCCAGCAACCGGTGCTTTTGCACAAACGGATTGAACTTGTCCGCCGGGCGCGGCGCGGCGGGCAGCACCCGCACCGCCCACAGCGCGCCGTGCCAGTCGCGCAATGAAATGGTGAAACGCCGGCCCGTGACCGGATTGATGACGGGCAGTTCCCGGTGTTCGCGCAATTGCTCAAATGTGGGATGTCGCTTCATNNCATACAAATCTTACGGGTGGCAATGAATTGACCAGCTTTTGCGTTTCCAAACTTACCGTAATCATCTGCCCGATCAAGCGCACGATGTATTCCTCGTCATCCATCCGGTTGGGGTCGCTGGCGAGGTTGCCTTTTTCGTCGCGGGTCACGCGGTATTGGTCTATCACCCATTCCAGCGCGCTGCGGTTGCCGAGCTTGTAGTCGAATACTTCCGGCGGGATGCCCGCAAGCGTCAGGAAATCGTTGTAGATGATGGCGGACTTGTCTTTCGTGAGCTTCATCGCCTCCACGCGCCAGTC
>PKZR01000049.1 GCA_003133815.1 Limisphaerales bacterium
AAAGCCGTCGTGGCCGGACATGGCGTGCTTGATCCCGACAGCTCGCCGCGTCACATCGAGGAAACCCGGGGTTACATCCACGACTTCAACGCCTGTCTGGCAACCACATCGTCGCCGCTGGAACTTTACGAGAAGATGATCTCATTGCATCCGAACCGGGTGAATCCAGGCTCGCTTTGGGGAACTGCGAACGCTGCCATACCATCCTAATTCTGAAGAAGGTATGAAATCAATGTAAAGGCTGGAAATTATCAAAGCGGCAAAGGCTGGCCGGCACAAATGGTGGCCATGACGCAGTCAGTGGTCAGATTCAGCCTGGTCTTCAATTCCGCACTCCGCACTCCGCATTCCGAAATCAAAGTATGGAGAGCATAGCCGCCTTGGCCGCCGTTAAACAATGGTCAGCTGGACGCTGTTCTCAATAATGCCGGCGCTGATGGCATAACGGGTGAGGCCGGCGGTGTCGTGGATGTCCAGCTTCTCCATGAGATGTTCCCGGTGCTTCTCGACGGTCTTGATGCCGATGCCGAGTTCAGCCGCAGTTTCTTTGTTGGCTTTGCCTTCGGCGACCAGTTGCAGCACTTCCATTTCGCGCGTGGTCAGCGACGCATCTTTTTTTGTGATCCTGCCCCTGCGGTCGGATGCCGGCGGATGGATGCGATCCTGTCGCCGGGAAATGGTGGGGCTGAAAAACTGGTTTCCCTTGTGGACTTCGCGGATCGCCAGGCATACGTCGTGGGCGGTGGATTGTTTGAGCAGAAAACCCATGGCACCGGATTCGGTCGCGTTCTTCACATAAGCATCATCACTGTGTGCGGAGAGCATGAGCACTTTGGTGGCGGGGTTGGCTTTGACCATCTGGCGGGTGGCCTCCAAACCATTGAGCAACGGCATGGCAATGTCCATCAACACCACGTCGGGCTGAAGTTTTTTGATTTGAACGACGGCTTCGCGACCGGTGTGCGCTTCCCCGACGACTTCAAATCCATCTTCGAGTTCAATCAAGTTGCGCAATCCCTCGCGCACAACGTTATGATCTTCCACCAGCAAAACCTTGATTCGTTTCATAATAATTCAATGCTTGGTTCCAGCGGCCGCCATAACCGCCCCTCCCCCGCGAACTTACCAGCGGAACGCTTGATTCTTCAACTGCATACTTTAATCCTTATCATTATCATCTGACGGCTTCTATCTGTATATGGGGTGAACACCCCATATACAAATCGCGGGCGGCAAGATTTGCCTGAAGAAGTTTTTATCAGATATGAAGGGCCAGTCCGGCTTTTCGTACCATCTTCGCTCCTGCCGGGTGAGTATGGTTGTTAAAAATAATTTGTGGTGGCTGTCGGCAAAGGCTGGCCGCGCGGAAAGTTTTATTCGGCAGCCGGCGCTTTCTTGGGTTCCTGTGAATCCAGCGTCGCGGTTAGCGTTCCATAGCCAAGCTGATCAAAGCCGCCGCTGTTTGGACCGTAGTCGCCGCCGCCGCCTTCGGGCCGTCCCTTCTCCGCCATTCTGGTGGTGTAGGGAGCAGGAAGACCCTTGAGCTTAACATAGTGGTTGTAAACCAGTTCCCACACAGGACGTGCGTCGCCTCTTGCCACGTTACTGATGACATTCTGTGTCACCTGGTCATTGCGATAAGTCTTGAAGGGCACATCCTCCCCTAGGTTATACTTTGCCACATACTCGCAACCCGCCAGGAAACGGTTGTTGTCGTAACCATACAAATCATCCCCTTGTTTCCAGGCCATCTCACAAATGGCACCCATCAGCCCGATCCCCATCAGGGTATGGCCTTGATCGCGGCCCGACTCCTGCCATTGGCCGAGTCCGCCCGGGAGAATGTAATAAACGGCATTCGTGATGGCGCCGTTCCCTTTCCCGTATTTGAAATAGTTTACCGCCTCAGCATACAGGCTGCGGTTGTCGCAAAGGACGCCGATGGCCATCACCGAGGCCAGATTGCAAAGATCCCAATTAGCCCAGTAATGGTCGATCCTGGCCTGATTATGCTGGAGCAGAAAATCGTGGTTGATCGGGTAAAAGACGGTCAGCATCAGCTTTTGAAAGCGGGCGAAATCATCCGGCTTCCAACCATCATAGGTGCGCATGATTTCGGCGGCATTGGCAAATTCATAGCCGTAAATGCCGGCGGCAAGGTCCACGTCGGCTGAACCGCTAAGCTTCTTCAAGGTCGAAGACCAGGCGTTCAAAATCGCAACCGACTTTTCCGCGTAGCGCCGGTCGCCGGAAATCTGCCAGCGCAAGGCGCAGGCATACGCCGTGGCAATGTCATTGAACAGTAGGGAATAATTCTCCGTCTCCGTCGCCAGCCGGTCTCTTCCCCGCACCACGTTCACCACCGGTCGCGGTTTGTAATCGAGTGAAGCGTGCCGGTTGGCGATCAATCTTTCCCAGCCACCTTTCCACGGCTCCTGATCCAAGTGCGTTCGCATCCGTTGGAAATCTGCCGCATTGTGCAACAGGCCGGGATGGACGAAAGCGCCCGCATGTGCCGGTGGCAGATTGGTCATGGCATCGGTCGTCGCGACCTGACCTGATCCTCTGGGTGCCAGTGCCGCCAGCAGCAACATCGGCAATGCGAACAGGCAGGATTTTACTTTCATGTTTTGCTTCATCATGGCCGAGGCAATGGATTGCGCCAAGCTATTGGTGGCCCTGCCGCAGGCAGCAGGCTGCCAGACGCGGGGCTGGAATTGAGCATGTCCTGTGGTTATGCTCAGACATGCAACTTGGTATTTATTCCCCTGCTCCAACCTGTGCCATCTTGTGTGCATGATGAATGCAACCATTCCAGCCGGTTCAACGGCGGTGAAGACCGCGCCTCACGGCCCGGAAAAAATACCGATGCAGGTCGGCGTTGACAGTTTTGCCACGGCCTTCAGCCCTGACGCCGCCGGCGGCGCCGCCAATTCCTCCGAAGCCATCCGTAATCTGGTGGATCGCATCGTCCAGGCCGAACAGGCCGGCCTCGATGTGTTCGGCATCGGCGAACATCATCGCAAGGAATTCCTGGATTCGGCTCCGCCGGTCATTCTCGCCGCCGCGGCCACCCGCACCCAGCGCATCCGCCTGACAAGCGCCGTGACCGTCTTGAGCGCGGCGGACCCGGTTCGCGTCTTCCAGCAATTCGCCACGCTGGACCTGCTCTCCCAGGGCCGGGCGGAGATGGTGGTCGGGCGCGGGTCGTTCATCGAGTCCTTCCCGCTGTTTGGTCTGGAGCTGAAAGATTACGATGACCTGTTTGCCGAGAAGCTCGATCTGCTGCTCAACATCCGCGAGAACGAACACGTGCATTGGTCGGGCCGGCATCGCGCGGCGCTGACCGGTCAGGGAGTTTATCCCCGGCCGATGCAAAACCCACTGCCGGTCTGGCTTGGGGTTGGCGGAACTCCGGAATCCTTCGCCCGTGCCGGTGCCTTGGGACTGCCCTTGATGGTCGCCATCATCGGCGGCGAACCCCGGCGTTTCCGGCCCTTGGTGGACGGTTACCGGGAGATGGGCCGGCGCGCCGGTTTTTCCGCAGACCAGCTCAAGGTCGGTGTTCACGCCCTAGGCTATGTGGCTGATACCACCGAGCAGGCCGTCGAGGAGTTTTANNCGCGCGCATTTTGAGGCGCAACTAGGCCGGCATGGCGCCCTGCTCGTGGGCAGCCCGGAACACGTCGCTGAGAAAATTCTCGAACACAGTGAAGCATTGGGTGGCATTTCACGGATCAGCTTCCAGATGGACGTCGCTGCCTTGCCGCATCAGAAGCTCATGCAGGCCATCGGACTGTTGGGCAGCCGTGTCGCACCCATATTGCGGGCCGCCGCCAAAAACTGATATTCCGGTATATTCTCCACGCCTCCCGGCGTTGAAACGCCGGGCTATTATCGGGAGTCCTTGCGGGACGATGCCCCGGTAGGGACCATCGCGCTGCGATGTCCCCGCTGGCGCTTCCCTGGTTTCACCTGCCGGTTTTTCCGATCCCAAGCCGTGCTCTTCTTTTTTTGACTCGGCGGTTCGGCACGCCGGGCTATTATCGGGAGTCCCTTTGGGACGGTGGCCGACNNATAATTGCTTTTGTTGAAAAAACCGGCCTTTGACTTCACGCCAACCGCACGGAGTCAAAAGTCCACAGTCAACAGCCAACTTGTGTTTTGCTTTGGCGTGATTTTCATGGGTGCGAGTGATATTTACTTTTTCTGTTATCGCTCCGGCAAATTTAGGTTAGAGTCAATGCATACAGATGCATAACTTTATCAACACACGCACTCTTTCTGCACTCGAACTTGACACTTTGCTTAACTGCTGCGATGCACGCGCCAAAGCGCAAGGCTATACTTCATGGACTGACCTGAATCTGGATTCGCCTATAAAAAGGGACATTATCCTGAAATGCATTAAAGCCAGCGGATTTCCAGTTGAAGTGATAGAAAGTGAGTGAACGCGCCAAGTGCCGAATATTCCAGCGACAAACTAATAGAGCATGACCTAAAATTAGACAGTTGGGACGGCTTTTCGGTAAAAATACCAAAAACCGCCGCTTTTGACATCGGAACGGCATTTTCCTTGTTAGAAATGCTCCATGTCTAACCTGGAATGCTCCGTTCCATACCTGGAATG
>PKZR01000409.1:0-357 GCA_003133815.1 Limisphaerales bacterium
GCGTGCCGCCGACGATTTGCTTTACTTTGCCTTCATGGAGGTCAATGCATGGACGAAACATATCCACCCAAGCTAAATTCAGTGCGTTGAAGTTCAAAGAGGAAATTGCGGTCAATTAAACTGGCGAAGATAAATTAGTGATGGCTGGAAATGAATCGTCTTTCCACGATGCGCATTACAATCGGTTCCATTCGCATGATTTCCTTCATGCCTTTTTTGATTTGGAATGGTTACAGAATGAGTATGTAAGGATTCAATATGCATGTGCATTGAGTGAAATATCCTTGCCAGCACCTTCTAATCTTTTATTTTTTGGCACATGAATTTTCCGCAATTTTGGGCGCAGGGCAAAAGTGG
>PKZR01000409.1:411-3385 GCA_003133815.1 Limisphaerales bacterium
ATGTTTGTGGACATTGACCTGCCCGAACCAAAACCGTCGGGCGGATTATTCAGCAGACTGTTTGGGAAACCAAAACCTGCGGTGCCAGTCATTTCACAGGATGAAGCGATATTGAAAGTTGAAAACTGGACACGAAAAAATCCAGAATGGGGCTGGCGGATTTACCGGACCCGCGCCGGGCTGCGCTTGCTTGCCACACAAGGCTTGGTGGATGCAGACTCGAAGGTGGCCGATGGCGTGTTTGAGTCGCTCGGCGCAGATCCTCTTTACTGGAAACTTTGCAAGACCCAGAAATGTTTTCGCGCCAGGCTCACCCCAAAACCCTGGCGCTGCGGCATCCGCAGAAAGCCTGATCGCTGGCCGTGGCTGGATGCCAAGGCGGAAATTAGATTTCAAAAATGGGAGGAGCAATACAAGTCGTATGCTTTCAACTGGGCAACTTGTGAATTGATCCGTCACATCGGAAATGCGGTCATCCATCCTGAAGTTCAAACCATTCTTAAACTCCATGACGGCGCCACAAAGGTGGAATCAAAATTGCCGCTTGCTTGAACTGGTTTCACCTGCCTGCGTATCGTCCGACAAGTCATCCTCCCGATAAAATGAAGTCACGCTCCCCGCTTCAGCCCCATTTTTTTGATCCGCGAAAGCAAGGTGGTCGGCTTCACACCCAAGAGTTCCGCCGCGCCGTCCGCACCTTTTATTTTCCAGCCGGACTTTTTTAGAACGGCCAATAGATTTTCGCGTCCACGTTGTTGCATTTCTGATTCCGTAAAAAATTCCTGTTTGACGTTTGCTTCATCATCAGCCGGAGTTGGCAGCGTCGGCGGCGAGGTTATGCCGCTGGCCGGCAGATCAAATTCCAGCGCGCCGCCGCCGGCAAGGATGACGGCGCGTTCAATCACATTGCGCAACTCGCGGATGTTGCCGGGCCAGTCGTAACTCTGGAGTTGAACCATGCCGGCCTGCGTCAATCGCGGCTTGGGACAACCCAGTTCCTTGGCTGACAGTTTGATGAAATGTTGCGCCAGCT
Source organism: Limisphaerales bacterium (assembly GCA_003133815.1). Taxonomy (GTDB): domain Bacteria; phylum Verrucomicrobiota; class Verrucomicrobiia; order Limisphaerales; family UBA11358; genus UBA11358. The sequence goes on from PKZR01000409.1 coordinate 1,445, forward strand.
GCGCGACGTCTTCCTTCCGCTCGCGCAAGGGCACGACCTGGATGGGAAACACATTGAGGCGGTAATACAGGTCTTCCCGGAAACGGCCGGCGGCGACTTCCTTTTTCAAGTCGCGATTGGTGGCGGCCACGATCCGCACGTCGGCAAAGCGCGTGCGGTCTTCGCCCACGCGCTCATAACGTTTTTCCTGCAAGGCCCGCAGTAGCTTGCCCTGCAAATCGAGAGGGACTTCGCCGATTTCGTCCAGAAACAAGGTTCCGCCCTCGGCGGCTTCAAANNGGGATGGAAGCGCAGTTGACACGCACCAACGCCTTCTCTTTGCGTTTGCTGCGGCGATGGATTTCGTGCGCGACCAGTTCCTTGCCCGTGCCGGTTTCACCGAGGATGAGCACCGAAGCGTCGGTGGGCGCGACCAGGTCAATCTGGCTGACGATTTGCCGGAGCGCCGCGCTTTGGCCGACCAGATCGCCGAACGCTTTTGCCTCGACGACCTCTTCCTGAAGATAGGCGTTTTGTTGTTCGAGCTGCGATTTTAACCGCTGGATTTCCTCGAAGGCACGGGCGTTGGCGATGGCCCCGGCGATGTGGTCGGCGAAAACGCGCCCCCACACTTCCGCGCCTTCCGGCACATTCGCCCGGCTGAACACCGCGATGACCCCGAGCACTTCGCCTTTGTAAATGATTGGCACGCCGTTATAGCCGCGAACCTTATCCACCTTGAGCCAGGGAAGAAAGAAGAGTTCGCCCGGATCCTTGTCCAAATCCCGCAACACCAGTTGTTTTCCCGTCGCGGCAATTTTCCCGGCGGCACCGAAGCCGATGGGAATCCGGGAAAAAGGGTCTGTCATGTGCAAGTAGTCTTCTTCCTCGCCCTGGTCGCTCAACATATTGGCGCCGCCGGCGACGGCGTGCAGGCAGCGGGTCTGGTCGGGACAATCCGGACGGCGCGCGCAGGTCGCGCAGATGTCACCTTGGTCAATCAGCCAGATGCGGACACGGGCGACGTGGGGACGATCCAAAATCCGGCGCACCAGTTTTTTTAACAATTCTTCCAGCGACTGTTCCTGCGCAATTTCCAGCAGCAGTTTGCTCGCAAATTCAGAATCAAAGCGATTTTCGGTTTTGCCGGCCACACCCAATGTGTAACCAATGTCGGACGATATTTCAACCTTGAACGGGACGAATTATCGGACGTCCGATATTTCGACCCCGTTTTTGTCTTCGTAAGAAATAATGCAATTTACTTGCCACAAGCGACTTACATCAGTTCTGTCCACTTGGCACGCAAGCTGTAATAAATCCCTCAGAAAGTGACATAAACGAAACCTTGAACGCCGTCAAAAATATGAATGCAGCCACACTAAACCAATCGGATGACCGGGCTTTCCGGAAAATTACACCGGCCTTGTTGCCAAGCAGCCGGCAGATTGTCGAACCCGAATCAGCGCCCGCAAGCAGCATCAATGGTAATTCGCCCGAAGCCGGCGCGCCGAAAAAAAATAATCGCCTACGCAACCTCGTCGCCGGCGTGGCGACGCTGGCGGTCGGCGTCGCGACGGGAATTTATTATTTTGAATTTGTCGCGCCTTACGAATCCACCGACGACGCGTTCATCGAAGCGCACGTCACGCCGATTGCGCCGCAAGTGGCTGGCCGCGTTGCGCAATTGCTGGTGCAGGACAATCAGGAGGTCAAAGCGGGCGATGTGCTGCTGCAAATAGATCCGAGCGATTTCCAAACCAAGCTGGATCAGGAACGCGCCAATCTCGCGGCCAGCAAAAGCCGGCTCGAACAGGCGAATGCGCAGTTCACGGTGGATCAGGCCAAGGTCGAACAGGAAAGAGCCAATGTCATTGCCGCCCAGGCCGAAGCCAAGCAAGCCGAGGCGGACAACAAACGTTATCAGGCCGTCGGCAGTTTTGCGATTTCGGCGAGCCAATT
>PKZR01000292.1 GCA_003133815.1 Limisphaerales bacterium
GACGGCTCGCCGCTCGTGGACAAAATCCTCGACACCGCCGGCCAGAAGGGCACCGGCAAATGGACGGTCATCAATTCACTGGACATGGGCATTCCCATCACGCTCATGGCCGAGGCGGTTTATGCGCGGTGCGTTTCCGCGATGAAGGACGACCGCGTGAAGGCGGCCCGCAAATTGAAAGGCCCCAATCCCGCACTCAAGGCCATAGCCGGGAATCCCGTGAAGAAAAAAACGTTCATCAACGACATCATGAGCGCGCTTTACGCCTCGAAGATTGTCAGCTATGCGCAGGGTTACATGCTCCTGCGCGCGGCGGCGGCGGAATACAAATGGAATCTCAACTACGGCGGCATCGCGCTGATGTGGCGGGGCGGCTGCATCATCCGCTCACGGTTCCTCGGCAAAATCAAGGAAGCCTACGACAATAATCCCAAGCTCACGAACCTGCTGCTGGATGATTATTTTCGCGGCGAAATCAAGCGCTCGCAGAAAGGCTGGCGCAATGTCGTCGCGACGGCGGCGAAAAAGGGCATTCCCGTTCCCGCCTTCAGCACCGCGCTGGCGTTTTACGACCAATACCGCAGCGCCGTTTTGCCGGCGAACCTGTTGCAGGCGCAACGCGACTATTTCGGCGCGCACACCTACGAGCGCGTGGACAAGCCGCGTGGTGAATTCTTCCATACCAACTGGACCGGCAAAGGCGGAACGACCGCCAGCAGCACTTACAACGTCTGAACTGTTGGCCGCGTTTGTAATAACGCAGCGGAAGTTTCCGCGCTTTCATGAGCGCGGCTACAATTCAAGGCGCGGGCTTCGGCCCGCGCTTTTTTTATTGCTCCGAACACAAAGCTTTGTTGACGCGGCATCCCATCGCGGCAAAAATCCGGCATGGCAAAACCTGAATTGAAGATTGAAAAGATCAAAACCGGCGGCGGCGCGGCCCCGAAAAAGGGCGACACTGTGAACGTTCATTACACCGGCACATTCACCGACGGNNTGGACCGCGACGAGCCGTTCGCCTTCGTCCTCGGCGCGGGACAGGTCATCGGCGGCTGGGATCTCGGTGTCGCAACCATGGTGATTGGCGACAAGGTCAAGCTGACCATCCCGCCGGAACTCGCCTATGGCCGCGACGGCTATCCCGGAGCGATTCCGCCGAACTCCACTTTGATCTTTGAGGTTGAACTGCTCGGCATCGGCTGAATTAAAATTCACTTCGTCTTCAATTCAACGCGAGAATGAGGATGACGAGGAGGCTGATTTTTCCGCTAGCGCCACAATTCCGTTTCACATAATCTCACCGCCGCAATTTGGAGAAATCATATTATGAAAAAATATCTCGTTGAATTCATCGGCACATTCTTTCTTGTTTTGACCGTTGGCATGACAGTCATTGACCCCGGCGCGGGCGCGCTGGCACCGCTGGCCATCGGCTCGGCGCTGATGATCATGGTCTATGCGGGCGGACATGTTTCGGGCGGACATTACAATCCCGCCGTCACGCTCGCCGTGTGGCTGCGTGGCCGCTGTGCATCTGCGGATGTTGTGCCTTATTGGATTTCACAAATCATTGGCGCGCTTGCCGCTTCCACGCTCACTCTTCATCTCAAAGGCAACCCCATCGTGACACCGCAGGAAATAAATGGCGGCCACGCATTGATTGCCGAACTCGTCGGCACGTTCGCCCTGTGCTACGTCGTGCTAAACGTCGCCACCGCCAAGGCCACGGCGGGCAATTCCAATTACGGCCTCGCCATCGGCTTCACCGTGATGGTGATGGCGTTCGCGCTCGGCGGCATTTCCGGCGGCGCGTTCAATCCCGCCGTCGCCACCGGCATCACGTTCATGCACATTGAAAACGCCGAGCACTACCCGATTTACCTCGCCGGCGACCTTGCCGGCGGCATGCTGGCGGCGTTCGCGTTCAAATTCATAAATCCGGACGACAAATAATTTTCCCGATTTGCCTCAAAGTGCCGCCGGCGACTTTCCTCCGCGAAACGTACGGCGGCACTTTGCTTTTGATAAAGCTCCAGCCGCGCGCTTCCGCCAACGAAATCTGCGCGCCGCTCGGCGACGAATTAAAAATCAAGGTCACCGCGCCGCCGGTGGATGCCGCAGCCAACGAGGCGCTGGTAAAATTCCTGGCCGAAAAGCTGGACTGTTCGCGCGGAAAAGTGGAATTGATTCGCGGGCACACTTCGAGGCACAAGACCGTCATGCTGCACGGCTTCAAGCCGGAGGACATCCTTCAAAAACTAGCGCTTGCCATTCCCATTGTGGAAGCCTAACGTCCCATCGCGATTGTTTTCTCGGGATAACCCTGCTTGGTGAGACCTTGAGTTCATCCGTTTGGCAAATCCTGTTTCAACCGCAACGGCCCATTGACCGGCCGGTGGTATTTGGTTGAATCAAATGTTGCATCCACAAATCATCCAGGGCGGAATGGGCGCGGGCGTCTCCGATTGGCGTCTGGCCCGCGCGGTTTCACAGGCCGGCCAGCTTGGAGTCGTTTCCGGCACCGCGCTCGGGGCGATTCTCGCGCGTCGGCTGCAGGCGGGCGATCCCGACGGCCAGATGCGCCGTGCGCTCAAACATTTTCCCGTGCCCGGCGTCGCCGCCAAAATCCTCGCGGACTATTTCATTGCCGGAGGCAAGCCAGCCGGCGCGCCCTTCAAACTCTCGCCGTTGCCCGGACTTCAACCCGGCCCGGACTTGGTGGCACTGACCGTCGCTGCAAATTTCGTGGAGGTCCACCTCGCCAAGGAAGGCCACGACGGCCTGGTTGGCATCAACTTTCTGGAAAAAATCCAGTTCCCCACCCTGCCCTCGATTTTTGGCGCGATGCTCGCTGGCGTGGATTATGTGCTCATGGGTGCGGGCATTCCGCGAACCATCCCGGGCGTTCTCGACCAATTCGCGCGCGGCGAAAGTGCGAAGTTAAAAATTGATGTCGAAGGTGCGCTGCCCGGCGAGGAATTTCATTCCTCGTTTGACCCGGCGGCTTTTTGCGGCGGCCAGGTCCCGGTGCTAAAGCGCCCGGATTTTCTCGGCATTGTCGCATCGGCCACGCTGGCGATAACGCTCGCGCGCAAATCCAACGGACAGGTCAACGGCTTTGTCGTCGAGGGTGAAACCGCCGGCGGCCACAACGCCCCGCCGCGCGGCCCGCTGCAATTGAACGCCGTTGGCGAACCGGTTTATGGGGAGCGCGACGTGGTTGACCTCGAAAAAATCCGCGCCTTGGGATTGCCGTTCTGGCT
>PKZR01000277.1 GCA_003133815.1 Limisphaerales bacterium
CGCGCACCATCCGCATTCCGGTTCACATGATTGAGATCATCAACAAATTGATGCGTGTCCAAAAGGCGTTGATACAGGATTTTGGCCGTGAACCGACGGCGGAAGAACTCGCTGACGAACTTCTGATGCCCGTGGATCGCATTCGCGCGGTTTTAAAAATGGCGCAACAGCCAATCTCATTGCAAGCGCCCGTCGGTGACAGCGAAGACGCAAACTTCGGAGACTTCATCGAGGACAAGGCAGCTGAAAGCCCGCTCGACTTGACGAGCTTCAATTTGCTGAAAGACAAGCTGGGCGATGTGTTGTGCAGCTTGAACGAACGCGAGCGGCAGGTTTTGGAACTGCGCTTCGGACTTGGCGATGGCAATGCGCGCACGCTTGAGGAAGTCGGCCAGCAATTCCGAGTCACGCGTGAACGCATCCGGCAAATCGAGGCCAAGGCCCTCCGCAAGATGCGGCATCCCACGCGCATCCGCCAGTTGCACGGATTTCTTGAGGTTGAAAATGCGGAACTGGACTGAATGTGCGGAATTAACTTGTCGCCACGGTGGGACGGAGCAAAATGTTTTTGTTTCGGGCCCGTAGCTCAGCGGTTAGAGCAGGCGACTCATAATCGCTTGGTCCTCGGTTCAAATCCGAGCGGGCCCACCAGTTTTGCAGGGATTCAATTTGATTGCGGATTCGCCGAGCTGCGTTGCTGTAATTGTCTCTCGAGATAAGTGTCCTCCGGCGCTTGCTGCCACGCGGTCAGCCAGATGTTGCCAAGCATCTGCCCCGCCTTGACAAGCTGTCCTTCGAGAAATGGACGCGCCTGCAAACCTTTTTCCCCTTCGCCGGAAAGCTGTCCGTCCTTTTCCATCTGGTAAAGCGGCTCGACCAGCTTATTTTGCTCCACTAGATAGGCGACAATGCTTTGAAAAAATGCTTGCGGATCTGAAGCATTGGGAATGGGCGTGGCTGGCTGGATTTTTCCGACCAATACTTCGACTTTTATTCCACCGGTCTTTTTGAAATAGCCGCCGTCAATCCACGCGTGAAAAGTTTGCTTCGTGGTGTAGCCCTTCGGATTGTTGTTGGGATCCCAGCCGTTGTAATTTGCCGACGTATGCAGCGGCTGCGAACCATCGCCTACGAAATGACCCATCACACCCATCACATATACGATATCCGCCTGCGCATTGGCGATTTCCTCCGGCGTACCGCCGCATTGCTTGAGCGCCTTGAGCGTGGAAAAATCCGATTTCAATTTTTCGTAATACTCCGTGATAGCCCATGGCAGAAACCCGTCCAGTTCGCGAGTGTGGTCGGCATCCTTCGTCGGGTCAATTGCCGGAAACCTTTCCGGGTGCGCCGCGCGGGCAATTGCGATATCCGCGACAAAATCGTAGCGCATGTTTGGCAAAGTCTCCGGCGTCAGTCCGTAAAGCTTCAAATCCTCAAGATCTATGTAATGATCCGGCCCGTTGAAATGTTTCAACGGCAAATCCGAAATATTCCGCCAGCGATCCGGCTCGCCCGCAAGAAATGCGATACGCCCCTTCAACGCGGGCGTCAATTCGATGCCGAAATCATCCGGCAAGGACGCCAATGCCAGCTGATTGACCGCATGATGGCCTTCGTAATCCCATGCATTGACGTTGAAGGCAAATGCGCCGAGCACAATAGCGAGTGCGAAAGATTTTCTTTTCATGATTCAGTTTCCCCTGTTGCCGCCTACTCTAGCTGATGCCCATCAAATTGCCAAAGCGAATTCAATGTTGAGGATTGCCAACTTTACCAGGACATTGAAGACGGTTGGGGAACCTAAACAGGAAATGGCAATCTGATACAGCCAATTATGCTGCGGGGATATTCCAGAGAAATCACGGCGCAGATTCCAGATTATTAAACAATGTATCATACGCCACATTTGAAGCGGTAGTCTCCACAGTCGGGAGTTGACCAGATGCTACCATTTTAAATGCAGCAACGCTTTGAACAAATTTTACAGACCCATCCTTGAACAAAACATCAAATCCCTTGCTGGGGAAATGAGCAAACGTAGTTTGGCTAAACGATGAAGTGGCGCCGTCGGCTGATGACAGGAAGTCAGTCGCAAACAGTTTGTTGCCACCAGACCCAGTTTCAGACCACTGGCTGCTGGTTTTTGGAAACGCCCGTGCCTCACCAGCGGGGGTGCCATCGGCCGCATTCTGTATGCGTGGATTATATAATGCGCTGTCAAACATATTAAATGATCCATCACTGAATGCAGATGAAGGAGGGCCTGAACTTGGGAAGCTGGGATTTGAATAAAAACCTGCGCTATGAGATTCAGTTACTGGAAAGCAGGGGCAAAAGCAAACCTTGGCGCTTCCGACCAAATTAACTGCATATAAATAGCCAAGACAATCATACGCTTGCGGAGAAACTAATTGCGCGCCGGGTTTTGGAATCGGCGTGTTGGCGGTGGAACCAGCGCCGCCTCTCCAAAAATATTGGGTATAGTCAACGAATGCCAAAGTATTAAACTTGGGGGCCGCATTGGCACCTCCAGTTGTGCAGATCGGATATAAATCGCTGTAGTCGCCAGCATAAACTACACAGGCGATGCCAATTTGACGAAAGTTGCTCTGGCAAGTTGCCAATTGCGCCCTGCGCTTTGCAGACGCCAGAGCCGGCAACAGCATGGCAGCCAAAATGGCGATAATGGCGATGACCACCAAAAGTTCAATCAAGGTAAAGCCTTCTGAGGGCTTGCACATTTTTTTCATAGGGTTATGTAGAGCTATCATTTGATCCGCCAATCATCATTAAGTAAATTCAGAATCCAATTTGCACAGTTGATGTTGAAAAAATTAGCTGAACCGAATTCAAATCATCAAACTGTTCGCATCATGCCGTCCCGAACGCCCCGGACGTTTCACCTACACTGGCGAGCTATGTCAACCCTGATTTCAAAAATTTCTTAATTTTTCTTTTCATGTTTACAGCAGACCGTTTGTTTAAAATTCATGCCCCACTGGCAGGCAAGGCAACCTGTTAAAATGGGGATGTCCCACCCTGGGACATCCCCACGCCATGAACTCAATCCGTCAATAACTCATATCGTCAGACTGATCAGATAACGGGTTATCGCATCATCACATCCTTCAATTATTCGTTGTGCTCAGGATGTAGAAGTTATGGTTCTGCGCCGGGTTCACCGCGTTCGACAGGTTCGTGGTGAAACTGCTGCTGCCGCTCAGGGTGTTGGTCCAAATCGGCGTCCATGTGTTCAGATGGGACGCCACATTCGTGCTGGTCAGCAGGTAGATTGTTCCCGCACCCGTGTTCGTCCCCGATATCGTCAGGCTTGTTCCCGATATCACCGGCTTGGCCGTGAATTGCACCGCCGTTACCGCCGCCGGCGCAACGACCGTCACGCTCACATTCAAGGTGATCGGGGTGTAGTCGGTGTTGTCAGTTGGCGTAAACGTCACCGACTGGTTTGCTGTGCCAACTCCCGGCGTGGCCGATGGCGTCGTGAAGGCGAAGGTTCCAACCACCGGCGCGCCCGCCGCGTTGGTGACTGAACCGCCGCTCAAGACGGAAGCACTTAACGCCTGGCCATTCGTAATATTCTGAGCCGTCGGTGCCACCTGCAGCACCGGCACCTGCGAATTGACCGTCACATTGACATTCAATGTTATCGAATTGTAGTCGGTCGTGTCAGTCGGGGTGAACGTCACCGGCTGGCTTGCCGTGCCCGCTCCAGGCGCCGTGGAGGGCGTCGTGAAGGCGTAGCTGCCCGACACGCCGGCACCCAGCGCGTTGGTGACCGTGCCCCCGCTGAAGCTTGAAGAGGCCAACGTCTGGCCGTAGACGATTGCCGAGGCTGTCGGGGCCGCCTGCAACACCGGCGTCGCCTTGCCTACTGTCACGCTGACATTGAAGGTAATCGGGTTGTAACTGTTGGCATTGGACGGTGTGAATGTCACCGACTGGCTCGCCGTGCCCGCTCCCGGCGCCGTGGAGGGCGACGCGAAGGCAAAGGTGCCCGCCACAGGCAAGCCCCCACCGTTGACAACCAAACCGCCGGTCAAGGTTGATGCTCCCAGCGTCTGGCCATAGACAATCGCCGAAGCCGTCGGAGCCGTCCTTAAAACAGGCGTCTGCACCACCACCTGTAAGCTTCCTGATCCGAAGATTAGCGCCGTGTTTCCAGAACTGTAAGTCCCGGCCGGTTTGCTCACCCCGTTCAGCACCAGGCCATTCACTATGTTCACCCCCGAGAAGCCCAAATTCAAAGTAGCACCATTGGTAACTGAAACCGTCGAGTTCGTGGACAGGGTGGCCTGGTCAATTTCCAGTGTTCCACCGTTGACCGTGGTGTTGCCGCGATAAGTGTCTGCGCCGGTTAGCTTGACGTAGCCGGCATGAGTTGCATCACCCACGGTAATGCCTGCCGTCTGGTCCGTGCCGTTGGCAAGGATGCCGCCGGTGAAATCCACCTCGCCGCCAGTGGCCGCCACCAGCGTCACGCTCTTGCCCAGGTTGGTCGTCCACCCCAAAACGATGGGGTCTGCATACGTGTTGTCACCGCTCGTGTTCTGTCCGCCGATTGTGAACGTGCCCGTGTTCGTAAACGCTCCGCCGTCCGACACATAGTTCGTCACGCTGGCCGCCAATGTCAGGCCGCCCGAGTTGTTGTTCGCGTCACCCAGATACACCGCGCAATTGGCCGGGTTGACCGCGCTCGCGTTGTTCGACGTTCCCAGGAAGAAGTAGCTCTGGTTCGCTCCCGGACCGGTCGTGTCATTGATCAGCGCGGCGCTGTTATCCAGCACCAATGTCCCATTGTTGACAAAATAACTGTAGGCGTCGCCGGTGGCCGTTTTGACAGAAGCACCCTGCAACGTCACCGTTGTGCCTCCGTTGACATACAGGTCGTCGCTTCCATTTGATGTGTTGGCCAGATTGCCGGTGAAGGTCACGTTGCCCCCGCCCTGCACCACAATGTCGTTGCCCCAGTTTTGCGACGTGAAGCTCGCGATCACCGCGCTGATGTTCGTCGCCACGTTGAGGGTGAAGGGGCGATGTGGCGCGGTATTGACCGTATTCATCGCGATGGCACCCAGACCCAGAGTGTAGCCGCTGCCGCCCGTCACGTTGATCACGGCGTTCACCAGCGATGGATAGGACAGCCCCGAGTTCAGCGTCAGCACCTTGCCGGTGGCGCCCGTCAGGCTGTTGACATCAAACGTCAGGTTCGTCGTGGGGTTCTGCAACGCTAGGCTGGACAGGTTGAACAACGTGTTGGCGTCTGCACGCAACTGCAGCGTAGACCCTTCACCCAACGTCAGCACACTGGACGCCACCGCATTGGCACTCGCCAGTTGCAGAGTGGCTCTGTTGGTGACACCGCCACCAGAACTGCTGTTATCGCCTGTAATAATCACCGTGCCGTTGTTGATGTTCAACGCGCCGGAGAAGCTGTTGTTGTTCGTCAGTAGCAACGTGCCGGCGCCGATTTTGGCATAGATACCGCCGCCACTGATGACGCCGCCAAGGGTAAATGTATTTCCATTGTCATCCAGCGTGGCTGTTGTGCCGGAACTGACTGTAATGTTGTTGGTCACGGTCAGGCCCGATGCACCCGATTGCAACTTGCCGTTACCCGCGAAACTCACGTCGCCCGTACCCAGTGCATTGTTATTTCCCACCTGCAAAGTGCCCCCTTCAATAATGGTTCCCGTGGCGCCCTGTGCCGGGCCGTATGCGTTTGCATTGCCAAGAACCAGTGTGCCCGTGCCCAGAAGCGTCAACGTCTCGGGGCTGGATGTATTGGCTATCAGGCCGGATATCGTCAGCCAATCGCCGCTGTTGACAACCACGCTGGAATTGTCGTTCAGGCTCACCGCCGTTTGAATCACATTCGCGGTGCCGCCGCTGACCGCGACGTAAGCTCCGTTACCTGAATTGTCCAACGTCAGCGTATGGCCGCCATTCGCAACCACAAACGAGCTGGCGTTGGTCATTTCAAGATAACCGAGGCTCTCGTTGGCGTTCAGGGTGACGGTGCGCAAAGCTGAACCAATGCCCAATTCGGCAGCATCACCAGGATTACCGGGGATGGTAGGATTCCCGCTCCAATTGGCGGCTGTTGTCCAACTGCCATCGGCATCCACATTCCATACATTCGCCGTCACCACAGGAGACACTGTCAGTGTTACCACCCCGCCAATGGTGGAGATGGAGGAAGTCGTCCCGCTGGCGACGCCGCCGCTACCCGTGAAGATGGGGGTTGGATTGAATGTCCCCGTGCTGCCGGCAGCCGTGTAATTCATCAGTGTGTAGCTGCCCACCGTCAAGGCCATGCCCGGGACATTGACCGTGACCGTGTTATTATTCAACGTCACCACACCAACCGTCAAAGGAGTGGATGTGGTGCCGGCAGTGAATGCGGCCAACGCACCCGATTGCAAGTTAACAGCTCCAGAAATCGTGCCGGTGCCTTCCAAGGTCCCACCATTGCCCACTGTCACCGCCCCGGTGCCCGTGGCTGAACCGGACGTGTTGATCACGTTCAAGGTCGCCCCGTTGGTGATAAACGTGTTGCCAGTATAAGTATTCGCAGCCGAGAGGTTGAGCGTACCGGTGCCAATATTGGTCAGACCACCGGCACCCGGCAAAACTGCGGCAATCGTGATGTTGTTGCCATTGGGATTGACGGTCACGCCGTTGCTCAGAACATTAAGGTTGAGTGCCGTCAACGCAGGCAGGAAGGTCGAGCCGCCCGGATCACTCGCATTCGCCTCCAACACGCCGCCGTTGAAGTTCAGCGTGGCCTGATGTGTTCCAACCGTGGCTTCCGTCAGCGTGAAATTACCCACCGCCAGGGTGCCGCCATTCAGACTGACCACATTGTTTTCAGCAGTGCTGCCTTCAGAACTGTTCA
>PKZR01000099.1 GCA_003133815.1 Limisphaerales bacterium
CCGGCGGGGCCGTCGTGGACGGGCCTTCGCCATAAATCGTCCAAGGCCGAGTGGCAAAAACGCCCTCGGAATTCACGTCCATCCACGTGGTCAATCCGGCGAGGAATTCCAATTCACGCTCGTCGGGCGAACCGTCGCCACGCAAAGGAATGTTAAGCATCAGGTTGCCGTTTTTGCTCACGATGTCGGTGAGCATGGAGACAATCGTGCTGACTTTTTGATAGCGATTTTCTTCATAGACGGCGCGGCTATAATGCCAGTCGCCGATGCAAGTGTCGGTCTGCCATGGTTCGGGGCGGATGGCGTTGGCCGTGCTGCGCTCAATGTCTTCGACGAATGCGCCGATGTGTTGCGGCAAAATGTGTTTTCCGTTCACAACGACATCAGCCCTGCCGCCGTTGCGCGAGGCGCTCTGGTTGTAATAGTGAGCGACCACGTCGAGGCCGGGCTGTTCGAGCGGCAGTTCGTTGGTGTCGAAATAGAGAACATCCGGCTGATATTTGTCCACGCAGTCCTGACAGCGTTGAAACCAGTTTTCGCAGAATGGCGCGGGCGGCATCGGGTTGCTCTTCGCGAGGCTGGTGTTTGTAGCGATCCATGAGCGCATCTCGGCGGCGCTTTTAATCCCGTCGGGAATCTTCACGACGTTCCCGGTGTATAAATCCTGCGGGTCGAGTCCTTCCCACCACTGGTCTTTGCCATCGGCCTTGGTCAAAGTGTAAGCGTCATAGCGCACTCCAGCCATAGGTCCTTCGGCATCGTATCCATATGCTGGTTGCAGCCAGCGATTCGCCCACGACGAATGATTGCTCACACCGAAACGCAGGCCGTTCGCGCGGGTGACGCGCGCCCATGTGCCAACAATGTCTTTTTTCGGGCCGACGTTGACGGAATTCCACTCCGAATATTTTGAATCAAAGCAGTCGAGGTTGTCGTGATGCGTGGCGAGCGCAAAAAAATATTTCGCGCCCGCGCGTTTGTAGAGTGACATCAATTTTTCCGGCTCCCATTTTTCCGCCCGCCATATATGGTCAATGTCCTTAAATCCGAACTTCGACGGATGTCCGTAGGTCATGACGTGATAATTGTTCGCGGGCGTGCCCTGGATATACATATTGCGCGCATACCAGTCGCCCTGTTCGGGCACGCACTGCGCCGTCCAGTGCGCCCAGATGCCGAACTTCGCGTCGCGATACCAGTCCGGGTATTTGTAATTTTTCACGAGCGATTCCCACGTCGGCTCAAAAGGGCCGGCGGCGATCTTACGTCCCGCCGGCGTTGTGATGAACGAATCCGGCGCAGCGAACGCATGGCGAGTCCAGAATGGCGCGGTCATACCGGCGGCACCGGCGAGCGCGGATGTTTTGAGAAATTTGCGGCGGGAGAATTTATTTTTCATAGGGGATTTAACAAATTAATCCCATTACGTCAGTTTCAGTCCGGTGATTTTCAGCGCATAAACATAGTCGCACGGTTTTTTCGCCGGGAATTTCACCTTCAATCCGTCCGCGTCCTGCGTGAATTTGAGCGGCTCGCCGTTGCCGAGCAATTCGACCTTCCCGACTTTTCCCTTCACCGGCTGGCTCGTGGCGAGCGAGGTTACGGCGACCGATTGATCTTCCGGCCACTTCATCACCATCGCGTAGAGCGTGTCGCCGTGTGTGGTGAAGCGGATGTCCTTGGGCGTGTATCCATTCCGCGAAACGCCACCGCCGCCGACTCCGTCTCCGGCCATGTTCTGCCCGTTGAGGCGTCCGGCAAAATTTCCCGTGGCGCGCAGCTTTACCATTGACGACGCGCACGCATCGGCGACCGGGCCTTCGCCAAATTTTGTCCATGGGCGCGTGTTGTAAATCGCCTCGCCATTTACTCCGAGCCATTTGCCGATTGCGAGCAGCACGTCCTGTTGTTCCTGCGGAATGGTTCCGTCCGCTTTCGGCGAAATGTTGAGCAGATAATTTCCGTTCTTGCTTATGTTCTCGACGATCCGCACGACGTAACCGCCGGGCGGGCCGGGATGGATGCCTTCGACGTAGCCGAATTTGTCCTGGATCGGATCGTCGGGCTGCCAGATCCAGTCGGTCAATTCCATCGGCGCGCGGCCTTCGCGCTCATAGTCCATGATTTGACCCGAAACCCAAGCGGCGCCCTTGGCGCTGATGGCCACTTCCCTGCCCCATTCGCGGGCGCGATTGTAGTAATAGGCGGCCACGCGGATTTTCAAAGGATCAATCGCGTGGTCGGTGCCCATATCAAACCACAGCATGTCGGGATTATATTTGTCAATGGTCTCAAAGCGTCGGGCGACCCAGTTGTGCATGAATTTGACGCGGGCTTGATTGCTCCGGTCGGCGACGCCGTAAAACGCCGCCCACTTCGGGTCATACAGATCGCTGTTCAACAAATCGCTGCCGGGCGGCGGTGTCGGAATAAATTGGAAATGAAAAAAAGAATGATCCGAGATGCCGGTCTTCAGTCCGGCTTTCCGCACCGCTGCGATGAGGTCGCCGTCGAGGTCGCGGTGCGGGCCGTAATTTTTGGCGTTGAATGGATTAACCTTGCTGTCCCAGTTGGAAAAACCGTCGTGATGCTCGCCGGGAGCAAAGACATATTTCGCGCCGGCATTCTTGAACAAATCCGCCCACGCGTCGGGATCCCACTTTGCTGCCGTGAACATCGGGAGAAAATCCTTGTAGCCGAATTTAGTAGGCGGCCCGAAATGCTGCGTGTGCCAGTCCATAACGCCCTTGTTGCCGCCATACATATAACGCACATACCACTCGCTGGCGTGTGCCGGCACAGAATAAATGCCCCAGTGCATATAAATGCCAAACTTGCCGTCGCGAAACCAGTCGGGGTCTTTGTAGTTCTGCTGGATGGAATCCCAGCTTTCCTGAAACGGTCCCGGCCCGGCGGCAGGAATATCTTTGAGCGCGGCGGCGACCAGTTTGGGCGTGTCGTGCCGCCAGACATCCGGGCTGGCGACTGGAACATTTGTCGCGGTGAGGGCGCTGGTCAGCTCCTCGGGCGAATCGGCGGCGCGGGTGCGGCTCAACCACAGCGGCGCGGTCAATCCGGCGGCTGCGAGCGCGGATGCTTTCAGGAATTTACGGCGTGTGTATGGAATTTTCATGGTGATGAATTTTGGTGCGTAAATTTATTGTGAATTCTGCGATGGTGGAAATAAAAACGATTCAAGCTCTCGGTATGATTTTCAGGGCGACGCCGAAATTGTCGGTTTCTGTTCTTTCTGTTCTTCTTGAAGGAAGCGTCACCGCCAACCCGTTTTCGTCACGGGCAATTTCCAAGTTCCCGGAAAAGCCCAGCATTTCAACTCTGTCGATTTCGCCTTTGTAATTCAACGAGTTGGTGGCAAGCGACTTGATGTTAGCTTTTCCGCCGTCAGGCCATCCCATCAAAACTGCATACAGCACGTCGCCCTTGGTGGTGAAGCGGACATCGCTTGCGGTTAAATTCGGACCGAGGCCGCGAGGGGGATTGCCGGCGCTATCCTTGGCAGTCGCATCATTTTTTACGGAGGGGCCTTCGCCGTAGATCGTCCAGGGGCGTGTGCTATAAATGCACTCACTGTTGATGTCCATCCATTTTGACATGTCGTCCAGAAAGGCGGTGGCCTTGTCATCAATCTCGCCGCTGCCGGGCAGGGGAATCGCCAGAAGGAATGTGCCGTTTTTGCTGACCACGTCCACGAGCAGATGAATCCAATCAGACGTTCTCCGGTAGCCTTTGGTGTAATCGGCCACGCTGTAATGCCACGGGCCGAGGCAATTGCCTTTGTTCCACGGTATTTTCAGCATGTCCAGCGACATGTTGCGTTCAAGGTTGGCGACGGCGGCCTGCTGCTCGGCCATGGAAAAACCATTGGCGATAATGACGGCCTCAAGGTTCCCTTCGTGCCACTGGCGGTTGGCGTTGTAAAAATGCGCGGCAAGATTTAACCCAGCGTCGCCCAGCGGCAGCTTGGTGTCATCGAAAAAAATCAGGTCGGGATGATAACCATCAATCAGGTCTTTGATGCGGTTGAAATACTTGGCCACGTAAGCTGCGTCCGGTTCGGCGCCAATGGCATGGTTCTGTGCATACAAATCCTGTGGATCTAGTCCATCCCACCACAAACCTTTGCCGTCAGTTTTGGTCAGTTTGCCATCGTAGGGGATTCCGGCCAGAGGCCCAATCTTGTCGCTGCCCTGAGCGTCTTCATACCAGTTCCAGGCGCGTGCACCGTGAACGCTGACGCCAAACTTCATGCCGGCTGCTGTCACGAGTTTTTGCCAGGTGCCGACGATGTCTTTTTTCGGCCCGATGTTGACGGAATTCCAAGGCTGATATTTGGAATTGAAATTGTCGAAGTTATCGTGATGATTGGCCATCGAGACCAGAAACTTCGCGCCCGCGCCTTTGAAGCGTTGAAGCAGAGCCGCCGGATCCCACTTCTCCGCCTTCCATGTGTTGATGACGTCCTTGAAACCAAACTTCGACGGATGCCCGTATTTTTTAACATGAAAATCATACTGCGGCCGGCCCTGGTCATACATGTATTTGGCATACCAGTCGCCGTCGAGAGGCTGCGATTGCGGACCCCAGTGCATCCAGACGCCGAACTTCGCGTTGCGATACCAGTCAGGCAGCTTGTAATTCTGCTCCAATGATTCCCAAGTGGGTTGGAAAGGGCCGGATGCAATGGAATAGGCCGGCGCGGCGGTGGGTTGTGCAATCGCATGGGGAATCCAGGAAGGCGCGGTCAGACCAGCACCGGTGATGAGCGCAGAAGTTTTAAGGAATTTGCGGCGTGTGAAATGAGTTTTCATCCAGGGTTGGTTGTCGATTGTATGGTTACAGACGAATGGATTGTCAACAGGGTTTCAGGATTCGTTGGGCAGTCTTGCCTCACCATTTGTCCGTCCGGAACGGCGGGGCAGGCAGGCCATCGCCGTTGTAAAGGTTGCACCCATCAGGATAATTTTCCCAAGCGTAACGAACGGCAGCCGGTTCGGTCACTTCCGGGTTCGAGACGACGACAGAACCTTGGTCAATCCGGGCGGTCGCCGGGACAAACTTGCCGTCTTTGCCGGCGATGATAAAGGTCTTGAGGTCGCCGCCTTTCGCCACCAGTCCGCTGCTGTCATGTGTGAACTGGATTCGAATTGCGTTGCCCTCGACTTTCATTGAATCATACATCGGGCCGGAATACTCGATCTTATGGCCGTAAGTTTTGGCCAGCGCAATACGTGTCAACCGGTCAGCCACGTCCTGCTTGTCCTTGGGATGAATGTTGACCGGATCGCCGATGTCAATGGTGACCGCCATCCCGGTGTTGCGGAGTGAAAGAACGGTGGCTTGTGCTTCGCGGACATCGGGGTTATTGTACCATGTGTCTGGACGATTTGGCCATGGTTTTAGCGGGGCGAGCTGGCAGATGTAGAACGGGAAATTGCCTTCGCCCCAGCGCTGACGCCAGTCTTGTATCAGGGTTGCCTGTAGAAGCGGATACAGTTTGTAACCGTTGGTGCCGCCACTGATGGCTTCAGCCTGATACCAGAGAACACCCTTGATGGCGTAAGGAATGATCGGCGCAATCATGCCGTTGAACATCACGGTCGGATTGTGCTGGTCTTGTGTGGGATTCGGATCACCCGGTTTTCGCGGGGCGGTCTTGCCGGCGGCTTTCGCCCTGGCCGCAGATTCCTCCCATTTTTTCATAGCTGCGGTCATGTCCGGTGGATTCGCCTTGTAAGCCGCTACATTGGTGTCGAACCGTTCCAGCAGCGGCTTCAATTGCGGTTTCGCCGCAAGCGCATCACGGCTTACCCAGGATTCGGCGGTGCTCGCACCGAAACTTTCCGTTATGATGCCGAAGGGCACTTTCAATTCCTTCTGCATGTCGCGTCCAAAGAAATAGCCTATGGCGGAGAACTCTCTTACGTTTTCAGGTGTGCATACAAGCCATGTTCCCGGGACCGTGGACTGTGGCTCGTAGCTGCGCCGCCAGTCGCCGGTGAACATGCGGATGTTTAGATAATTGGCCGCCGCAACCTCCTGAGTCTCGTTGTTCACGCCGGCAAAATAATGCTTCGTGGTCTTGGCGACGGTGAAATCCATGTTTGACTGACCGGAGCAAAGCCAGACTTCGCCGACGAGAACATCGTCGCATTGGAGCGCCGACTTGGTGGCGGAACCGGTCACGGTCAACGTCCGGCTTTCTTCCGAAGCGGGCAGGGAATCCAGATTCACGCGCCATTTGCCGTCCGCGCCGGCTTTGACGGATTTCTTCTGGCCGGCGAATTCAACCGTCACGCTTTCGCCGGGGTCTGCCGTTCCCCAGACGGGCACTTTTTTATCGCGCTGCAAAACCATGTGATCGGTGAAAGGGCTGGCCAGCTTCACCTCGGCCTGCATCGGGGTCGCGCCCAGAAACAGAACAAACAGGGCCAAGGCCGCCGCAACCTTGCGCCGGATTATCGCGTGTTCAGAAGTCGCTTTCATTTGGTCTTCTTTGATGGATGTGTTTTCGCATCGCAAATGAGCCAAGTCTGGCACCTTCGCGCAAATTCAAGTCACGACGAGGCCGCCATAACTTCCGTGCTTGCTTGTTTCTGCCATCATTGTTAAGAAAGCTCATCCATGTCAAACTTCAACTTGCGGAAGCCGCTCCGCATCCCGGCCATCATCGTGCAAGCGAGCCTGCTGTTCCTCGCGCTCGCCTGCGCCGCGCAGCCTGCGGCTGACAAACGCACATCGTTCAAGCCCGGCGAACTCTGGCCCGATGACCACGGTGTCCACATTGACGCCCATGGCGGCGGCATCCTGATTCAGGGCGGGACTTACTACTGGTTTGGCGAGCACAGGGCCGGCGGCGGCGCGGTCAATACGGGCGCCGGTGTCCACGCTTATTCCTCCACGGATTTGTATAATTGGAAGGATGAAGGCATGGTGTTCCGATCCTCGGATGATCCGGCAAGCGAAATCACCAAGGGCTGCGTCATGGAGCGACCGAAAGTCATTTACAACGTGACAACAAAAAAATTCGTCCTTTGGTTTCATCTGGAATTGAAAGGCCACGCTTACCTGGCCGCGCGCGTGGCGGTGGCGGTGAGCGACCGGCCGCTGGGTCCTTACACCTACGTTGGTTCCTTCCGCCCCAACAAGGGCATCTGGCCCGTCAACATCACCGAGGATGACAAGACGCCCAAGCCCACCAACGGGTTGAGCCGGGTGCAAGCGGCCAGCGTCGGCGCATTTTTGCAACGGGATTTCGCGACGGGCCAGATGTCCCGCGACATGACCATTTTCGTGGACGACGATGGCAAGGCCTACCTCGTTACTTCATCCGAGGAAAATGCGACCATTGCCATCATGCAATTGACCGACGATTACCTGGGCTTCAGCGGCAAATGGGCCCGCGCGCTGGTCGGCGATTCCAACGAGGCGCCCGCCGTTTTCAAGCATGGCGGAAAATATTACATGATTTCATCCGGCACGACCGGCTGGCGGGCCAACGCGGGACGGTCCGCCGTCGCCGATTCCATTTTCGGGCCGTGGACGCGGCTCGGCAATCCGAGTCGCGGCACGCCGGCGCAGAACGCAATCACTTTCGAGTCGCAAGCCACCCATGTGCTGCCGGTGCCGGGCAAACCCGACGCCTTCATTTACATGGGCGACCGCTGGCGTCCGCAGGAGGCGGTTTTTGGCTATTACATCTGGCTGCCCATCGAATGGGAAGACGGCAAGCCGGTCATCAAATGGCATGACGAATGGAATCTCTCGTTCTTCGACCACCCAAACCCGCCCGCCGCGAATGCCGGGGCGCAAACAAACAGACCATAAATCTGGGCAAACTTATGAAAACGATCCAATGCGGCTTGTCGTTGGCGCTTCTGGCGGCTTTGATTTCCATTCAACCGCTACGTGCTCAGACTGCGGACGCCAATCCGGAAAACGTTGCGGCGAAATTCAAGGTTTACGGACAATTGCTGAATCCGCGCGAGTATCCGGATGACGCCCGCCGGCATGTGCAGCCGCCGGATTGGAATCTGATGGGCGGCCAAACTCACTTTACGACCCTGCGGCAGTTCCGCGTCGTGAACGGACGGCTTGTCGGCTTTGCCGACGATCTGGAACGCTTCACCAAGACCTTCGATCTCGGCGATGTGGTCTGGCCGAATCATTCTTTCCTTTCGGCGACGAACATTCCCGATCTGGTGGACGAAATGAAGCGGCGGAATTTGTTCATGTATCAAATCTGGGGTTTTGTTCCAGGTTCCGGCCCGGGCGGACAATGGCAGCAACTCCCGTTGTCTCCCGAGACTTCCCGGCTGTTTGAGGAGAAACTCGGCGACCACTGGCTGGGCATGGACATGGGCGAGCAGGACGGACGCTACGTCATCGCCTATGCCAGCCAGATGTATCCCTCGTCAGCCGACCGGCCCCATCAGTATTTGAATTTTCAAAGGCACGTGGAGGAAATCGAAGCGGAGTCCGGCAACAAGATGGCGGGGCTCACGGCGATCACCTTCGCGCACTATCTGCTGAAGGAAGGGGTGTATACACTGATCGGGTCCGAGGCGGCCCAGGAGCATCCGAATGCCCAGGTGTTCTACGCCTTCAACCGCGGGGCCGGAAAACAATATGGAGTTCCCTGGTTCGGCAATGCCTCCATTTATAACCGGTGGGGAGGAAAAAGTTACGGTGGCCGCGCGGGCGGTCGAGGTAGCCCGACGAAGGGAACCAGTCTGGCCCTGTTGAAGCGTCTTCTGTATAGCCACATCCTCTACAATTCCATGGTGGTGGGATTCGAAAACGGCTGGTTTGATGGCGATCAGTTGTCGCCCATTGGCCGCATCCAGCAGTCGGCCCAGAAATGGGTTCGCGAAACCGGCCCGCCCGGCGTGATGCAGACGCAGATTGGTCTCATGACCGATTTCTACGCCGGCTGGTTTTTCCCGAGTTACGACAAGATCCTGTATCGCGTCTGGGGAAATCTTCCCTATGCACCGGGAGACTATCTTGCCAACAACGTCCTTGGCATGTTGTATCCGGGATACCAGGACTCATCATTTTTCCACGATGAGCGGGGATTCAACACCGCGACACCCTACGGCGATTCGGCCGACTTTCTTTTGAGCGACGCGCCCGGCTGGCTGCTCGAGCGCTATCCGGTGCTGGTGGTGGCGGGGGAACTTTCCGGCGGCGCGGAGGTTCGCGACAAGCTCCAGGCGTATGCGGCTCAAGGCGGAAAGCTGTTCATCACGGCAGGCAGCCTGCGGAATCTGCCCGGAGGTCTAGCGGGCATTGAAAGCGCTGGGCGCACCATTCGATTCAATGGCGACCAGCAGATTTCCATCGGAGCTGACTCGATTACCGAAGGACAACCCTTCGACCTGCTGCCGCTCCAGGCTCCATCGGGCGCGCGGATTCTGGCCAAGGCAGGAAGCACGCCGGCAGTGGTCCAGATGCCGTTGGGCAAAGGGCTGGTGACGGTGTTCGCGAGCCCATTTGGGCTGGGAGCAGAATCCGCCGTGAAGGAAACCATCGTGCGGGCTGAAAACACACCGCTTCCCAATCCCTATCCGATTCTGCGCCACGTCCACGACATTCTCGATCAGGCGTTTCAGAGCCAGAAATTGTTCGATGCCGGCGAGGGGCTTTCATTGATTGTCTGCCGCCGGGGAACGGGCGACTACACGCTGGGAATCGCCAACAACTCGCTGGAGGAACTGCCATTCCGCATCGTCTCGCACGTCGGTGCGATCCAGGCGATTGATGAATTGCCGTTGGACCAGTCGGAAAAGCAGGCCGTCGGCTATTTGCCGGAAGGCTTTGAGAACGCAAAGATCGGCGTGAGCGGGAAGGATACCATCGCCGGTGCCGACATTCGCATCTTCCGCGTTCGCGTGCAGGAGTCAGGTGTGGAGGAAATCGCCCACGCCACCCCGCCGCAAAACCCGACCAACCGGTTCCTCCCCTTGCGTGGAATGAACCCGATCAAGGATGAAATTCTCCTTCGCCCGACTTTCTTCCAGCATTTCGACGGAGTCGCTGTGGATTGGAAATACGTCGCCAGCCGCGACCAGTCCGCGCTCAAACAGGAAGCCGCATGGATTGGTCTGCAGAAAGTGCGGATTGTGGTGGACCTGACGTCAGGTGTGAACCTTTTCCCGGATCTCCGGTTGGTGAACAACATCGAACCGGATTACGCCCGCAGCATGGCGTCCATCCGCGAGGTCATTGAGAAGATGGGAATTCTGGGCGCGCACGACCTGATCGTCCCGCTCCAGCGGTTCGTGGAGAACAACATCTCGCAACAGGCCACTTGGAATGGATTTGATGCAACCATGCGCGACATTTGCCGGGAGGCCGACGCGCACCACATCACGGTCCACCTTCGCCTGGCGCCGTTACGGCCGCCACGCGACCTTAACGAGGCCGTCCAATTTGTCAACCGGGTCGGCGCTCCCAACCTGCGCCTGGCGCCGAGCACCGCGCTGCTCCTCGCCGCAAAGTCGGATCCACAGCAAATCGCGGATGCGCTGAAGGACCGCCTGGGACTCTGGCTCGTCAACACGCCGGAGTTCGACGTTGCCGGCAAGATGTGGAACGCCTACGGCCCCATCGCCGGATCGAATCAAGAGGAAGAACTGGCGGGTCTGCTGCGCCTCAACCCCGCTGTGCCGGTCCTGGCCGATGTGCCATACGAGAACCAGGATCAGGAATACCTTGACGCCGTCGCGCTCGACCACATCCTAAAGCGCGCAACTGCCCGCTAACCACAAAGGAAATCTCTGCAAAAGTCAGAATTGGGTTGTAGCGGCGGTCTGTGACCGCCGAGTTTCCTTGGATATATACTCATCCACGGCGCTCATAGAGCGCCGCTACAGGATTTTGCAGAGGTCTCAAAGGGGTTCCAATCATTCTATTCGAACCAGAATTCATTTTGTCAGTCCAGTTCAACTTTGCTTTCATGGTTCCAGTTGTGTCGCCTGATTTTCACATCGAAGCAGGCGCTGACGTGGCGAGCAGGACGGGCTGATCAAATTCCAGTGCGGCGACCGAGGCGTCCGGGTCGGTTGCGGAGCCGGGCAAATTCACGACCAGGCCGGCGTCCGTCATCGCCGTGGTCACGGCTGCGGCATTGGCCAGCAACTTGCCTGAGAGCGCGGACTGCTTGACGCCCGGCAGAAGGATTTTGCCATCGGCGGGCCAGTTCCAGACGTGAAGGTAAAGGGTCATGCCGCCGTTGGGCTGGGCTTTTTGCGTGACCCGTCCCCACGGAAGCCCGTCAACGTAGGGGCCGGCTTCGGTGGCATAGATCGCCTCGCCGTTTGTTTTCAACCATTTGCCTATCGTGAGCAGGCGGTTAACTTCCGGCTGCGGAATGATTCCTTCGGACGTTGGCCCGATGTTCAGGAGATAATTGCCGCCCTTGCTGGCAATGTCCGAAAGATTGTGGATGAGCTGCTGGGCGGATTTGAACCGGGTGTCGCCGGCGTTGTAGCCCCAGGAATTGTTGATGGTCATGCAGACCTCGAATCCGCGCCCCAACGGGTCGGTGGCGATGCGTTGTTCGGGCGTGGCGGTGTCGCCGAGCACGCCGCCGCCGAGGCGGTTGTTCATGATCACGTCGGGATAGGACGTGACGAGATCAAAGAAAGGCCGGGCGCGTTCGGGCGTCATCGAATACTCGGTGTCGAAAAAGAGATACGCGGGATGGTATATGTCCAAAAGTTCGTGGACCTGCGGCAGCGAGATGGTTTTGAGATACGTGTCGAAGTCGCCCTTCTTTTGCTCTTCATCCCATGCCGGCTTGTTGCCCGTGCCACCGCCCAGATTGTTCCAGTCCTGCGACTGCGAATAATACAGGCCGAACTTGATTCCCTTCGCGCGAACGGCATCGGCCAGCGGTTGCAACAAATCGCGCCCGGCCGTNNTGCTTGGCGGTGATGACCATGTATTTCGCGCCCGCGTCGGCAAACAGTTGCGCCCAGGCCTGCGGATCGTATTTGTCGGCGGTGAAATCTTTGGCGAATGCTCTGTAAATTGCCACAGGAACCTTGGCGTTGTTCATATACCATTCACCATGCGCAGGAACCGAATAGACT
This sequence comes from Limisphaerales bacterium, assembly GCA_003133815.1. GTDB lineage: Bacteria > Verrucomicrobiota > Verrucomicrobiia > Limisphaerales > UBA11358 > UBA11358. The sequence continues at coordinate 12,117 of PKZR01000099.1, forward strand.
CCCCAGTGGATGAAAATGCCAAAGCGCGCCTCGCGGAACCATTTCATGCGGGCTTCGCGGGCCGACGGCGATTCATCGCGGGCGATTACTTGGTAGGCGGGCAGTTGGGCGCCGCCTTCATGGAAAAAAATACCGTAGGAATTGCGCGGCACCGCCGCATAGGCAGCCCCACCGGAGATAATCGGATCCGTCGCCGGTGTCGAATTAGTTCCCGGTGCCGGAGCGTCAGCCGCATATACTCCGGGCACGATGGCCAGTGCGAAAAAGAATGCGGGTAGATTGAATTTCATGGGATTCATGTTAAGAGGCGTGTTATAATTCTACATTGCCAGTGCAATTTTTGCTCCCAAATGATCCGGTTCGGCTACGAGCGCGGCGTTAAATTCCGCCTTCGCCTTTTCTTTTTCTCCGAGACCGTCAAGTCCAAGGCCGCTGAGATAATGGGCCGTTGCGATGCGCACGTTTGCAGGCTGTGAAACAGATGAATTCGTATCATCGGCGGCGGGTTTTAGCGCTGCGGTTCCGGCGTCAACAAGCGCCTGAAAAATCGGTCCGGCCTTTTCGCTCTGTCCAAGCTTCTGAAAAGCAAGCGCCTGAAAGTAGCGTGCGGCGCGTGCTACAAGTGGATTACCGCGACGATTTTCCGGCGCATTTGTAACGGTGGCGGCAAGCCATGACTGCTGCGCCTGCTCCAAATTGCCGAGAGCCTCGTTCGCGCAGCCGATCCAATAGGCGAGTTCCGCCTGATGCGAACCGCCGGGCTGTTCGGCGCGCAGGTTTGCCGGCGGCTTCAGTGCAGACTCGAAATCCGCAAGCGCATCGTTGAATTGTTTCTCGTTGAATCGTTGCAATCCTCGGACAAGATGCGCATCCGCCCAGGCTTCGCCGGTGTTGAAGCG
>PKZR01000453.1:0-1747 GCA_003133815.1 Limisphaerales bacterium
GGCGGCTGCAAATCCTCCGGACGCAAGCAGCGCCTGCCCAATTCATTCAACCGTTCCCGTAACGCGTCAATTTTCTCCGGCAAGATGCTCAAGCCCGCAGCCATGGCATGTCCGCCGTGGCGCAGCATCAGGTCGCCGCATTCGCGCAACGCCACCGCCAAATCAAAACCGGCGATGCTGCGGCCCGAACCGCGCATCTCGCCGTTCTCGCCGCCGATGATGATCGTCGGCCTGTAAAATTCCTGCAACACGCGCGACGCGACAATGCCGACGACGCCGATGTGCCAGAGCAATTGGCCCTCGACGATGACAAAATCCTTTTGCGAATCAAACTTTGAGCGCACGACGCCGATGACCTCCGCGACAATTGTCTTCTCGATTTTCTGCCGTTCGCGATTCCGCAGATCCAGGTTTTGCGCGATGGGCATCGCCTCCTCAAAAGTTTTTGCGAGTAGCAATTGCAGCGCTTCTTCCGCCGTTTCCAATCGCCCGGCGGCGTTCAATCGCGGCGCGAGTTGGAAGCCGACTTCGTAAGCGCCGATTTTGTCCGGTGTTTGCGCGGCTTTTTTCAGCGCCAGAATTCCGGCGCGCTTGGTTTCGTTCAACTGCCGCAGGCCGGCGGAAACCAGAATCCGGTTTTCGCCGGTGAGCGGAACCAGGTCGGCGATCGTGCCGAGCGCGACCAAGTCCAAGAGCGGTTTCAAATCGAATTCCACCGCGCCGGGCAGATTTGTTTCGCGCCCACGTTTGACCAGGGCATGCGCGAGCTTGAAGGCGAGGCCGGCGGAGCAAAGCTCGGTGAACGGAGCTGGGAGCTGGGAGCTGGGAGCTGGGAGCTGGGGATTTACCAGTGCGAACGCGTTTGGCGCGGGCGATGAGACTTGATGATGGTCGAGAACAATCACATCAATGCCGCGAGCCTTCAACGATTGGATTGTATCAACGGCGGTCGAGCCGCAGTCCACGGCGAGCAGCAAGGTCGTCGGAAACTTTTTCAGGCAGTTCTCCACGCCGTCGGCGCTCAGGCCGTAGCCTTCGTCCATCCGGTTCGGCAGATAGAATTCCACGCGCCAGCCGAGCGCGCGCAAAACCTCGGTGAGCAACGCCGTGCTCGTCACACCGTCCACGTCGTAGTCACCGAAGATGACGAGCGGTTCGCTTTTTTCGCGGGCGCGGAAAAGCCTATCGACTGCGGCGGCCATGTTGGGCAGCAAAAACGGGTCGGCGAGATTCTTCAGCCGCGGTGAAAGAAAGCTTTCAATCGCAACCGGTTCGCTGAAGCCGCGATTGACAAGGCATTGCGCGAGCAGCGGGGAGATTTTCAGCTTCGACGAAAGCTGTCCGGCAAGAAGCGGCTGCGGAGGTGCGGGCGTCCAGCGAAATTTCATTCCAACCGCAGATTACGCGGATTGCTCGGATTAAAAAGTAAAATGAACCAACGGGAACCTGAATTAAACTTTCGCCGTGCTTGTGTTCTGCATCTTCACGGCGGAAGCGCCAATGTTCGGGCGCTCGCCCTTGTGCCACCACAACACGAGCGCGCTGGCGACGTAGATGGACGAATAGGTTCCGGTGATGATGCCGATGAGGAAGGTGAACGCGAAGTCGTTGATGACGCCGCCGCCGAAAAAGTAAAGACAGCCGGTGGCGATCAGCACCGTGCCGCTGGTGATGATCGTGCGGCTCAAGGTCTGGTTGAGCGCCTGGTTGATGACTTCCCGGAACGTGCCGCGCACGCCGAGCTTCA
>PKZR01000453.1:1758-3520 GCA_003133815.1 Limisphaerales bacterium
GCGGCGACGGCGAACGAAAATTCATAGCGGAACGCGACATAAACCAATATGCCGAAAAGCGCCATCAGCGAGGCCAGAATCGCGGAGCGCTGGATTTCTTTCCCGACGACCGGGCCGACCTGCATGCTTCCCTGATTGCTGGCATTGAACCCCGCCTGCGGAAATTTATCCATGAGCAGCTGCTTCACCTTTTCCGCCGAGCCGCTGGAGGTGGTCACGCTCAGCGTTTCCTTGCCGGTGGTAGCGTCCTTTTGATACTGGACCTGCGGATCCTTTTCGCCGCTGGCTTCCAACGCGGTACTGATTTGTCCCTGGTCAATGCTCTGCACGAAGCTGAACGTCGTGCTGTCACCTCCGAGGAAATCAATGCCGAACAGTTTCGAGCCGCGGTCAAAAATGCCGTAGCCGAGCGAGACGAATATGAACAGCCACGAAACCACAAACAGCGGCGTGGCGATTCTCATGAAGTTCACCTTCGTTGCCTTGATGAGATGGAACATGTTCAACGATTTCAATAGGTTCCGGTCGAGCAGGAAATTGAATATCAGCCTCGTCACGACCAGAGCCGTGAACAGGCTCGCCGCCACACCGATGGTCAGCGTCACACCGAAGCCCTTGATTTCGCCCGTGCCCATGAAAATCAAAATGATGGACGAAATGAGCGTCGTGACGTGCGAATCGAAAATCGTCCCGAACGCCCGCGCGTAACCGGCGTCAATCGCGCCACGCAACGACTTGCCCTTGGCGATCTCCTCACGGAGACGTTCGTAGATCAGAACGTTCGCGTCCACGGCCATGCCGATGGTCAGGACTACGCCGGCGATGCCCGGCAGCGTCAGTGTCGTTCCGATGCTGCACATGACACCCAGCAGGATGATGATGTTCGTGATGAGCGCGACGTTCGCGGTCAGACCGGCGATCCAATAATACGCCAGCATGAACAGCGACACGAAGACAACGGCCGCGATGGACGCATAAATCCCGTGATGAATCGTGTCAACGCCCAGCGTCGCCGACACGTCCTTGGAATAAACAATCTTGAGCGGAGCGCGCAATGGATTCTGGAGCACGCTCGCCAGGTCCTGCGCCTCCTTGTCGGTGAAATGGCCGGTGATCTGGCCGTTCTTGTCAATCTCACCGTTGATGGTCGGCGCGGAATAAAGATCGCCGTCCAGGATGATTGCCAGCCTTTTGCCGATATTGTCATGCGTGACTTTTCCAAACTTGTTGCCAGCATCGTCCGTCAATGTGAAATCAATCTCCGGATCGCCCATCTGTCCGCGCCCCATGGCGGCCCTTGTAACGATGTCGCCGGCCAGACCGTTCGCGGGCTTTTTGCTGACGATGACCACTTCAGGATCCTGCGGCTTGCCGTCACGCGGCGGCAAAATGTGTTTCAACATTTCATAGCCTGGCGGGATCGGCTCGTTGTTCTTGATGATCTCGTCGCTGTCCTCCTTCACCAACCGGAATTCCAGATACGCGGCCTTCTGGATGTTCGTCATCGCGCTGTCCTTGTCGGCCTCGGACAAGCCGGGCAGCTGGATCTCAATGCGGTTGCCGCCGGCCGGTTTGATTTCAGGTTCCGCCACGCCAAAAGCGTCCACGCGCTTGCGCAAGACTTCAACCGCCTGCGACAACGCACCGCTGATGTCCTCCGCGCTCGTGACCCTGTTCGTGTCGCCCGAGGCGGAAATAATCTTGTTCGTGTCCATCTCCACCAGATACTCTGTGCCGCCCTGCAAATCGAGGCCGAGCTTGA
>PKZR01000108.1 GCA_003133815.1 Limisphaerales bacterium
CCCCAGCGCAGCATCCGCTCCGTCGTTTCCCAACCGATGCATGAATCAGTCAGCGAAACTCCGTAAAGCAAGTCCTTCAAATCATTCGGAATCGGCTGGCTGCCTTCTAACAAGTTGCTCTCGATCATTAACCCGATCAGCGAGCGCGTACCTTCTATCCGCTGCTGGATGACCGAACGCCAGACATCCTCCTGCTTTGCGAATTTTTTCTCCGAATTCGCGTGGCTGCAATCCACCATCAGCACGGGCGGCAGTTTTTCGGAAATTAATTTCTGCTCCGCAGCCCGGATGCTCTCGGCATCGTAATTAGTCTTCGCGCGACCGCCGCGCAATACGACATGCGCGTGAGGATTGCCGCTCGTGCGCACAATGCTTGTCACGCCGTCATCATTGATGCCCAGAAAACTGTGCGCGTGCCGCGTCGCGCCCATCGCATCAATCGCAATTTGCAGGCTGCCGTCCGTGGAATTCTTCAAGCCGACAGGCATGGAAAGTCCGCTGGCCATTTCGCGGTGCGTTTGCGATTCCGTCGTGCGCGCGCCAATCGCCGCCCAGGTGATCAAATCGGCGATGTATTGCGGCACAATCGGGTCGAGAAATTCCGTCGCCGCTGGCAAACCCATGCCGGTGATTTGCAGCAGCAAGCGGCGCGCAATTTTCAATCCGGTCTCAATATCCTGCGAACCGTCCAAATGCGGGTCGTTGATGAGACCTTTCCAGCCGATGGTTGTGCGTGGTTTTTCAAAATAAACACGCATGACAATTTCCATTTTATCGGCAAACTCTTTTCTCAGCCCATTTAATCTTTCAGCGTATTCGAGCGCGCCCTTCTCGTCGTGAATCGAGCACGGTCCGATGACGACGAGAATGCGCGGATCTTCCTGCCGCAAAATGCGTATGACCCGTTCGCGGCTGCGCGCGACGGTGGCGTTCACAGCCTCGTCCGAAGGCGTTTGCGCCTTCAATTCACGCGGCGACGAGAGCCGGACAATTTCTTTGACATGTAAATCCTGCGTCCGATACATGGCGGCAATATACCAATTACCCGCAGCGCGGAAAGCTGAAATGCACCAAGCCAACACCACAAATTGTCCCGGCCGTCATTCAAAGTTCACATTGCCAAGTCAAGATTGGATTGACCTTTTCGCACGACTGTGGAAAATGCGGTGTAAATGACAGGCTTTTGAACTATTCGGAATGAGATGAAAACAATCCTGGCATTGTCCAATCATCCCGCCTTCGCCGAGACAATTCGCGCGGGGTTGAATCCTGAGCAATACCGCGTCGTCCACCGGCTCGGCGTGGACGAGGCCGAGCCGCTCCTCGTCCATGGTCTTGTCGCGGCATGCATCCTCGACACGGACATGATGGATGTCGAACTGGTCTGGGTCATCGAACGCCTACGCCGCCGCGATCCCAAGTGTGCCATCATCGCCTACACCGCCTACAGCGAATCGGCCTGGGAAGAGGAGGCGTTTCTGCACGGTCTCACGCACATCCTGACAAAACCCGTCCGCACACGGCTGCTGGCGTCGCTGTTGGAACGGCCTGAAAGCGCGCCGTCAACCCAAGTCGCCACGCGCCCTTCGCAATCATCCGTTATTCAGTCGTCTCAAATCCCTCTGTTCCGCCAGTCAGACGTCTCCGTGACAGGCCGTTTCGTCAACGCCGCGCAAACGCTCGACGTGCTGCGCGACTTCTCATCCATCCTCACGCACTCGCTCGACGCCGAGGCGATGCTGAAACAATTTTTGATGTTCCTGCGCGAAATCTTGAGCGTCAACCGCGCGGCGATTTTTTTGAACCGCCCATGCTCACCGATGGCCGAGAATTTTTCGCCGGACGACACGCGCTCGCTGCGTTCCGCCACCGCCATCGGGCTTTCATCCGGGCTGCTCGAACATTTTGAACTCTCGCTGGATTCCGGCATCGGCGGGCAGCTGGCCCGGCTCGGCCGGATTCTGCGTCGCGACAGCGACGAGGTCCGCATGGACACCGAGGCGCAAAAAGAATTTGAACTGCTTCGCGCGCAGGTCGCCGTGCCGATCCTCAATCGCGAGACAATCATCGGCGTGGCCGTTTTCGACGGGCGCGTGACGGGCGAGCCGCTCACCAACGCCGAGCTGGAATTGATTTTCCATCTGCTCGGGCAAGTCGGCCTCGGCATGGGCAACATCTGGCTGCACGACCAACTTTCCGAAAACCACGAGATGATGACCGACGTGCTGCGCGAATTGAGCAGCGCCTGCATCGTCGTCGGGCGCGACCTCAAGGTGCTGCACGCCAACAAGGCCGCGCGGCGGCATTTCGGCACCAAGAACAAACAGACCGGCGGACTGGAATTCAGCGACCTCCCGCAGTCGCTCGGCGCGAAAATTTATCAGGTTTTGAAAACCGGCGCGGTCATGGGGCCGTATCGTTACGAACCGGAAAGTTCACCCGGCACCATTTACAGCATCAGTGTCGTGCCTTTCCAGCGCGCGAATTCCACCGTCCCGATTTCCGCGCTGCTCACCGCCGACGATTTGACGCAGGCCGAGCAGTTGCGCAATCTCGAGGCCGAGGCCGCCAACCTGCGCCTCATCCGCTCCATGGCCGACCGCATGGCGCACGAGATCGGCAACGCCATGGTCCCGCTCTCCACGCACCAGCAGTTGCTCGTGGAAAAATACAAGGACAAGGAGTTTCGAGAATCGCTCGACCACGCGCTCGCGGACGGCGTCAAGCGCGTCTCGCGTCTCGTGAGCCAGATGCGCTTTCTCGCGCGCGAAGGGCACATCGAGCAGGAGACGGTTTCGGTCGGCAAACTTGTCGAGGAATCCTACCAGGAGGCGCGCAAGCATCTGAATGTGGAGAACGCGCAGTTGGAGCTTGAAGACGGCGGCAA
>PKZR01000464.1 GCA_003133815.1 Limisphaerales bacterium
TCAGCACACCACCGACTCCAATGCGCCATATCGGAAACCCGGCCCGGTCGTTTGAACTCAATTTTTTCCATGATTGGTGTAGTTTGTTGAATCAATGAATACTAACTCGTCCGCAACCTGCGGAAAATCAAATTCCAGAAGCCGCTGGTCACGAAATAATTCCAGCCACTCATCGCAGCAATCTTGGCCGTCAATAGCTATTTGCTATTGCCGAAACAATCCGCTGGCCGGAACCGGCAAACTGAAACGAGAAATAATTTTACCGTCGCCTGGTCGATGTCGTTTCTATTGGATGCGGATGATGGTGCAGGAAACACTCGGCCTGGTTGTGCCAGAGCCAGTGTTGGGCACGAGCGAACCGGTCGCACCGTTGCTGAGAGTCCATTGAAACTTCAGTGTGTTGCCTGCGCTGGCGCTGACGATGAAGCTTTTTGAAACTTCCGCGGTTGAGTTCGCCGGTATTGGCGCAGACGACTGGCTGCCGGGGATTTCCGTTCCGTTCAAAGTGGCTATCAGCGAAACTGTCCCGCTGGTCAACAAGCTGGTGTCGCTCGCCTCGGCGGTATATTGAACCAGATACAATCCGGTCTGGTTGTTCGTGAACGACGCCGAACCGGCCGTGTGAATCCAGCCGTTGAGCTGGCTGTTGGTGTTGAACGTGATGTCCTGGAAGAAGCTTTGAGTAATAATGGTTTGCGACGTGGTGTCGTATGCAAAGACATAATTACCCGTCGTGGGTGTTACAATGTTGCCGGTAAAGGTTCCATTCAAGGTCACCCCGCTGCTGTTGTTCGTCAGAACACCCGCAGGCAATTGCGCCGTAGGAATCACGCCGGTCAAATTCGTCGTTGGCACGGACACCGCGCTGGAAAGAGACCCGGTCAACTGCCCGGCGGCAAGATTGACCAGTCCCGACCCATTGCCGCTGAAGCTTTGCGCGGTGACTGTTCCATTATCCACGCTCAGTCCGCCGGTGACGCGCGCGCTGCCGTTGACTGTTAGTCCACCACTCACGTCGAGATTATTTCCCACCGTCACTGTGTCGCGCGTTTGCAGCGTGCCTGTCACCATCGCCCCGGCTTCAAGGTGCTGGATGTATGCGCCGCCCATGTTAAAGATGTCCAGACCTTCGCCCGATGCATAGACATAACGGCCAACCACTGCCATGGAGGTTGGGCTGCTGCCATTTCCGGGACTGACTGTCCCAAGGCTGAACATGTTGGTCGGGCTGCCAACGTCAAATACCTGCACCGTTTTGGCCGATGAATTCGCCACATACGCATAACGTCCGGCCACTGCAACAAAAACCGGGTTGCTGCCCGTGGCAACCGTGCCGAGTGCAACCGGGCTTATTGGATTCCCCACGTCAAAGGCCTGCAAAGTGTTGTTGGTGCAAACCACATAAGCATAGCCGCCGGACACCGCAACGGATTGGGGATTGGGACCCGTAGACACAAAGCCGAAGACCGTTGCGCCTCCCAGCGGGGTCGGACTTACCGGATTGGATGGATCGCTCACATCAATAATTTGAAGTGTGTTGTCGGTGCTGTTCACCACATAGGCATAGTTCCCGGACACCGCAACGGAAGCCGGCTCGCTGCCTGTGCTTATTGAGCCGACGTAGACCGGATTCGACGGATCACTCACATCGAAAACATCCATCGCGTTGTTATCATATTCCGTCACAAAAACATAGTGCCCGGCAACTGCAATGGATGACGAATAGCCGGATGCGTAAATAGAACCGACACTGTAAGGATTCTCCGGATTGCTCACATCCCAAACTACCAAATAGTCACCGTCCAAGTCGCTCAACGTATAGGCATATCGCCCGGCCACGACAATGGATCTGGCACCGCTCGCGCTTACCTGACCAACGGAAACCGGGGCCGATGGATCGCTCACATCATAAACTTGAAATTCATTGCCGCCCACCGCATAGGCATAGTGATCGGATACCGCAACGGAATACGTCCCGCCGGTCGAAATCAACTGGCCGATGGACGAGATCGGCAAGGTTGGCGTCACGGTCAGCGGCGCAATAACATTGGTTGCGCCGATGCCGACGGAGGCCTCGTTGAGCGCGCTTGGGATGTTGAGATTGGTGAGGCCGCCGCCGTTGCCAGACATGCTGCCCATGAATGTCCCATTGAAAATGTTTCCGGCATTTGTCGCAATAGTAATATCGGCAAAAGTGTTCGTGCCCGTGAATGAATTGGTTCCGTTCAAACGCGCCATGTTTGTCGAGAGTGAATTCTCCGCTGTCGTTGCCCTCGTTACTTCGTTGTTCAAACCCGTCGTCAGGAGGCTTTCAGCCGTCGTGGCGCGAATAGTCTCGGAGTTGAGATTTGACGTGATGGTTGATTCCGCAGACGTGGCACGCGTCACTTCACTGTAAAGATTTCCGGCAAGCGAACCTTCCGCCGTTTGTGCGCGGTTGGTCTCTGTGTTCAATCCGCTGCTCAATAGCGCAAAGGAATTGGACGTTATTGATCCGCCCAAAGTCGTCGCGTTGACGTTCGTCAACCCGCTGCCGTCACCGTTGATAACGCCGGCGATAAAGGCCTGTGCCTGGCCGGAACCGATGCGGATGATGTTGGTGTCCGTGGCGACGCCCAAGTTGCCGATGTCAATGTTGCTGCTGCCCGTGGCGATGTAAAAGCCGGCGGCATCACCCAGTGCGATGTTGTTGCTGCCGCTGGTGTTGTCATTTAGCGCCTGGACGCCGATGGCCGTGTTGCGAATGCCGCTGGTGTTGTTAAACAGAGCGGAATAGCCATCAGCCACATTGCCAAAGCCGTTTGTGTTATTGAACAGCGCATCAACGCCGACGGCCGTGTTGTTAAATCCGCTGGTGTTTGAAAATAGCACGGCGAAGCCATTGGCCACATTGTTGCTGCCGCTGGTGTTGTCATTTAGCGTCTGGACGCCGATGGCCGTGTTGCGATCGCCGGTTGTGTTATCTAACAGGGAGGAATAGCCGTCCGCCGTGTTGGCGTGGCCGGTCGTATCGTTAACAAGGGCAAAGGAACCGATGCCCGTATTGAAGTTACCTGTTATTGTAGAATTACCCGACGGTCCCTCAAAGAAGTTGTCAACGCCGCCATTGGTATTTCCGATGCTGGTCAGTTGCGAGGCGTCGAGGTTGGTCAGGCCGCCGCCGTTGCCGGTGAACGAGCCGCCCAGGGTCACGCCAGGTTCGTTGTTCGTAACCACGGCGGACGGCAATTGCGCCACTGGAATTGTGCCGCTCGACAACTGCGATGCATTGAGTGAAGTCAATCCCGCGCCGCTGCCTCCAAATGTCCCGTTGAAAATGTTTCCGGCATTTGTCGCGATGGTGACACCGGCAAAAGCATTCGTGCCCGTGAACGAATTGGTCCCGTTCAAACGCGCCATGTTTGTGGAGAGCGAGTTCTCCGCAGTCGTGGCCCGCGTGACCTCGTTGTTCAAGCCCGTCGTCAGAAGACTTTCAGCAGTCGTGGCGCGAATGGTCTCGGAGTTGAGATTTGACGTGATGGTTGATTCCGCAGACGTGGCTCGCGCCACTTCATTGTTAATATTTCCAGCAAGAAATCCTTCTGCCGTTTGTGCGCGGTTGGTCTCTGCGTTTAATCCGTTGCTCAAAAGCGCAAAGGAATTGGACGTGATCGTCCCGCCCAAAGTCGTCGCATTGACGTTCGTCAACCCGCTGCCGTTGCCGGCAAAAACCGTGTTGGTGATGAACGCGTTGGTGATTGAGATGCCGGAAACGACGTTCGTGGCCAGTGCCGCGTTCCCACCGTTCAAGTTCGTCGCCAGTTGCCACGTTGCTGCATCCAGTTGATTGCTCGTGATGCCGCTCAGTCGTGCCAGCGGAACCGTGCCGATCGTAAGATTGTTTGCATTCAGCGAATTCAAATTCGTGCCGATGCCCGTGAACGTGCCGTTCAATAAGACCGGTAATGCGTTATTATTCGTCAACACCGAGCCCGGCAATTGCGCGAGCGGGATTGTGCCGCTGGTAATTTGCGAGGCATTGAGAGAAGTCAATCCCGCGCCGCTGCCTCCAAATGTCCCGTTGAAAATGTTTCCGGCATTTGTCGCGATGGTGACGCTGGCAAACTTGTTCGTGCCGTTGAACGAATTGGATCCGTTCAAACGCGCCATGTTGGTCGAGAGTGAATTCTCCGCTGTCGTGGCCCGCGTGACTTCGTTGTTCAGACCCGTCGTCAGGAGGCTTTCTGCACTGGTTGCGCGAATCGTCTCGGAATTAAGATTTGAAGTAATGGTTGATTCCGCCGACGTGGCCCGCGTGACTTCACTGTTAATATTTCCGGCAAGAGAACCCTCCGCTGACTGCGCCCGCCCGGTTTCCGAGCTGATGCCAGATCCAAGTACTGCTTCAGTAGAGATTGCGCGGTTTGTCTCGTTATTCAGTCCGTTGCTCAAAAGGGCAAAGGAATTGGACGTGATCGAACCACCCAAAGTTGTCGCATTGACGTTCGTCAATCCAACGCCGTTGCCGGACAGATTGCCTGTAAACGTCCCGTCGAAAATGTTGCCAGCATTGGTGGCAATTGTAACGCCGGCAAAAGCATTCGTGCCCGTGAAAGAATTGGCCCCGTTCAACCGCGCCATGTTTGTAGAGAGCGAATTCTCCTCTGTCGTGGCCCGCGTGACTTC
>PKZR01000157.1 GCA_003133815.1 Limisphaerales bacterium
TCTACATACTCCCGTTTTGTCTTTTGATTGGACAACTTTTGTCCATGCCATCGTGCGAAGATTTGACACGGAAAGAATTTAGGCTCAATTAGAGCTGCCCTTGAACGTAAAAGCGCCCAATCGAATTCTGCATGTGGATGGCGACAGTTTTTTCGCAAGCTGCGAAATCGTGCTCGACAAAAAACTGGAGGGCCGCGCCGTGTGGGTGGGCGGCGGGCGGCGCGGCGACGGCATCGTCATCGCCGCGAACCGCGCGGCCAGAAAATTCGGGGTCAAGACCGGCATGGCATGCTTCGAGGCGAAGCGGCTTTGTCCGCGCGGCGTCCTGTGCAGGCCGCATTACGACGAATATCGCCGGCTGTCTGCGGAAATGTTTCATGTGCTTGAAGAATATTCCCCGACGCTGGTGCCGATCTCGATTGACGAGGGCTTTCTGGATTTCACGACGATGGACCGCCATGTGTTCCGAAACACGACGCCGGAAAAATATGTGAAGGAAATCTGTGAGCGGATATGGCACGAAGTGAAGCTGCCGGTGTCCGCCGGACTTGCGAATTCTTCGAGGCTCGCGAAACTGGCGACCGACGCGGCCAAGCCTGGCTACCTGGAAATCAAGACCGGCGAAGAGAAGGAATTTTTGAAGGACCGCTGCGTCCGCGAGCTTTCCGGCCTCGGCAAAAACCGGCAGCGCGCGCTGGCGGCGCTCGGTGCGATGACGTTCGGCCACGTCGCAAAATTGCCTTCGACATTGCTCAAGCAGAAATTTGGAATTTGGGGGCAAAAGCTTTGGCTTTTTTCAAACGGACTTTGGAACGAACCGTTGTTGCTCGAAGTGAAGGACCGAACGACGATTTCCAGCAACACAACGCTGCCTTACGATGAGCCGGATTATGAGGCCGCGCTGACGTTCGCGTTGAGCGAGACGACACGGCTCGTCGGACAATTACGCCGCGAGCAGTTGCAGGCACGCGAACTGTCGCTTACGATCCGCTTCGACGATTTTGGCGAAGTCGGCGGCAGCCATCGTTTCCGGCATCCGCAGTTTCAGAATTCAATTATCAATTCAGAACTCGAAGGGATTTTTCGCGGCATCATGGCTGGACAAACAAAAATGGTTCGCCAAATCCGCATCGCATTTTGGAATCTGGAAAAACTCGACACTCAGCCGACATTATGGGGCCGCACACAGGCTGAGCGCTGGGGCGCGCTGGACGAGGCGGCACTAACTGCCCAGAAAATATTAATCGAGAAGTTCAAGATTGATAAAATTCCTTTGATGACAGGTGCCCAACTGGCGTTACAACAACTTGACGACGCGCATAAAAATCCGAAGGCGAAATGTCCGTTCGTACCGCAGCGCGAGATGGTGAAAAAACTCTGGGGTACGGACGCCGACCCGCTGGCGCACAAGGGCGACATGGAAAAGCGGCTGGCGAAGGTCAGCAAGCAGCTGCAGTTCCGGCATTGAAGTCACGAAGAATTGGTTGTTCGGTAAGGCTTTGATAAAAAAACAACCTAAAATTCTTTCAAAAAGCTCTTGCGTTCTATTTTGCATCTGATAGTTTACGCGCTCCTCGTCACCCGCAAGGCTGGCAGGACAGCATGTTTGCAGACCGATAACTGATTTCCCACAGAAACAGGATTGATGGCTTGCCGACTTCGAAGTTGCTGATAAAAAACTTTTTGCATTTATGCCAGTTAAACATTTTAGACCGCTAACGCCGTCCACGCGATACATCACGATCGCGGACTTTAGCGACATCACGAAGACGACGCCGGAGAAGTCGCTGGTCGTCACGCGCAAAAAGTCCGGTGGCCGCAACCACTACGGCCGTGTGACCGCGCGCGGCATCGGCGGCGGGCACAAGCAGAAGATCCGCCTTGTGGATTTCAAGCGCAACAAGCACGGCATCGAGTCAACGGTCTCGGCGATTGAATACGATCCGATGCGTTCAGCGCGTCTGGCACTGTTGGACTACACGGATGGCGAGAAGCGTTATATCATTGCGCCGGTCGGTGTGGTTGTCGGCAAGAAAATTTCCAGCGGTCCGTCGGCTCCTCCTGAAGTTGGGAACGCGCTGCCTCTAAAGGCTATCCCGGTAAGCACGGCGATTCACAACATTGAAATCACCCCTGGTCGCGGCGGACAGATGGTCCGCTCGGCGGGAGGCTCGGCGACGTTGATGTCGCGGGACGATGGGTATGCGCAAATCCGCCTGCCTTCCGGTGAAATCCGCAAAGTGAGCGAGGAGTGCTATGCGACGATCGGCCAGATCGGCAACACCGAACACGAGAACATCATTTTGGGCAAGGCGGGCCGCACGCGTCATCGCGGTCATCGTGGCATCACGCGCGGCATGGCGCGTAATCCGGTGGACCATCCGAACGGCGGCGGCCAGGGCAAATCCAAGGGCGGCGGCGGCTGGCAGCAGTTGATGTCACCGTGGGGCTTCGTAGCCAAGGGCGGCAAGACGCGCGCGAAATACAAAACCTCAAACCGTTTCATTGTTGTTCAGCGAAACGGTTTGCCGATGAAGAACAAATAATTTTATATGGGACGTTCGATTAAAAAAGGTCCGTTTGTAGATTTCAGCCTGCTGGACAAAATCCAGAAGGCGAAGGCCGCGAACCAGAAGACGCCGATCAAGACGTGGTCGCGCCGTTCCACCATAACGCCGGAATTTGTAGGCCTGACGTTCACCGTCCACAACGGCAAGATTTTCAACCCGGTGTTCGTCACCGAAAACATGGTCGGCCACAAGCTGGGGGAATTTTCGCTGACGCGCACATTCAAAAAACACGGCGCCCACACGGCCAAGGCGGAGGCCAAATAGTATTATGGAAGCTTTTGCAATAATGAAAAACGTGCCGATGTCCGCGCAGAAAATGCGCGAGGTAGTGCGGCAGGTTCAAGGCCTGGGCGCGCTCGAAGCGATGGCAGTACTGCAATTTGTGCCGCGCAAAGGCGCGCGACTAGTGGCAAAGACATTGAAGTCCGCCATCGCGAACGCGGAAAACAACAAGCAGCTCAAGCCGGAATCTTTGCGCGTGAAGGAAGCGGTTGCCGGAACCGCGACGACTTTGAAACGTTTTCAACCGAAGGCGCGCGGCTCGGCAGGTCCGATTTTGAAACGCCGCTGCCATATTAAAATCACCGTTTCGGACGAATAATCCCATGGGCCAAAAAACAAATCCAATCGGTTTGCGCGTCGCCGTCAACAAGGACTGGCGCTCTAAGTGGTATGCCAACAAAAAAGAATTTGGCGCGCTGCTGACCGAAGACCGCAAAATCCGCGAGATTCTCAAAAAGAAACTTGAAGGCGCTTCGGTGCCGAAAATTTTGATTGAACGCGCGACGAGCCGCTGCCGCGTGACCATCATGACCGCCCGTCCGGGAGTTGTCATCGGCCGCAAGGGTTCGGAAATTGACAAGCTCAAGGAAGAACTGAGCAAGATGACCGGTAAGGAAGTTTACGTGGACATCGTCGAGGTGAAGACGCCGGAACTCGACGCGCAGCTTGTCGCGGAAAACATCGCTTTGCAGCTTGAACGCCGTGTGTCGTTCCGCCGCGCTATGAAAAAGGCACTGCAGACGGCCAAAGATTTTGGCGCGGAAGGCATCAAGATCCGCTGCGCCGGACGTCTGGGCGGCGCTGAACTCGCGCGCACGGAACTGTATCACTGGGGCCGTGTGCCGCTGCACACGTTGCGCGCGGACATTGATTACGGATTTGCGGAGGCGCTCACGGTTTATGGCAAGCTCGGCGTGAAATGCTGGATTTGCAAGGGTGACACAAAACCCCAGAAAAAAGAGCAGCAAAATGCGCCGGCAATTGAAGCCGCCGCGAATTAATTAGGAAATAGATTTTTGTTATGGCAATGCAACCAGCAAGAGTGAAGTTTCGCAAGATGCACCGCGGCAGCCGCACAGGCACCGCGCGCAGCGGCCACACGGTCGCGTTCGGCGAATACGGATTGATGGCGTTGGAACGCTGCTGGATGGACGCGAAGCAGATTGAATCCGCGCGCGTGGCAATTGCCCGCAACATGAAGCGGCACGGCAAGATGTGGATCCGCATTTTCCCGCAAAAATCATTCACCAAGAAGCCGCTCGAAACCCGAATGGGCAAGGGCAAGGCGCCGCTCGAAGGCTGGGTGGCCGTGATCCGTCCGGCGAACGTTTTGTTTGAAGTAGACGGGGTGACGGAAGCGGTGGCGCGCGAGTCCATGCGGCTGGCGGCGACAAAGCTGCCAATCAAGACGAAATTCATTTCGCGGCATCACACGAGCTAATTTTGGTTATGAAATTTTCTGAATCCAAAGACATGACGCTGGTTGAGTTGTCGGCCAAGAGCCGCGACCTCCGGCACGAAATGTTCAACCTGCGGCTGCAGCAGGCGAGCGCGCAGCTGGAAAAGCCCGCGCGCCTGACGGTGTTGCGCAAGGACATCGCTCGCATCGAGACGCGCATTTCACAGCTGCGGAACAAGGCGAAAACAGTTTGATTTTTTGTATGGCTGAAATTGTAAAACAACCGGAAGCGAAACGCGGAAACCGCAAGGAACGCGTCGGCGAAGTCGTCTCGAACAAAATGACCAAGACGATCGTCGTCCGCGTCGAGCGCCGTTTTCCGCATCCGCGCTACAAGAAGATTGTCACCGCTTTCAAGAAATTTTACGCGCACGACGAAAAGAACGAGGCCAAAGTAGGCGACCGTGTGCGCATCGAGGAAACGCGGCCCTTGTCGAAATTGAAATGCTGGCGGCTCGTGGAAGTCGTCGAGCGCGCGGTTCAGGAAACATCGGTGGTTGCCTAAAAAAAATTTATGTTGCAAGTTCGTTCCAGTTTGGATGTCGCAGACAACACGGGCGCAAAAATCGCCTGGAACATCGGCGTGCTCGGCAAGAACCAGCGTTATGCCGGCATCGGCGACGTCATCAAGGTTCACATCAAGGTTGCCGCGCCGGACGGCTCGGTGAAAAAGGGCGAGGTTCATGACGCGGTGGTTGTGAGGACGCGCCAGATCATCCCGCGCGCCGACGGTTCTTATCTGCGGTTCGACAGCAACGCCTGCGTGATCATTGACAAGGAACTGAACCCGAAGGGCACACGCATTTTCGGCCCGGTCGCGCGTGAGCTACGCGACAAGAAGTTCATGAAAATCATCTCGCTCGCGCCGGAAGTCATTTGAAAATTTTATGAAGCGTCATGTTAAAAAAGGCGATGAAGTGGTCGTGCTGGCCGGAAAAGAAAAGGGCAAGCGTGGCAAGATCATAGCCGTGTTGACGAAAAAATCGCGCGTCATCGTTGAAGGCGTGCAGATGATCAAGAAGCACACCCGCAAGAGCCAGCAGCATCCGCAGGGCGCGATCGTCGAGCGCGAAGGCACGATTCATATTTCAAACGTGATGAAGTCCGAACACGTGGAGCAGCCGACAGCGACGGCGAGCTGAAATTAGCTGCGCACGATTTTCTTTTTGCTTCTTTCGCCGGAGAATTTCGGTGGCTAGCATTCTTGACTTCAGCCTTCAAGCGCGCGTTGCAGTAGAACTTTTTCTCTCGCTCCGTAGTTTAATTTCAATGCCTCGGCGCGTGCTGCTTCGGTCATTTTCTCCCAGCTCTTTTGAAGTGCGTTGATGGTTTTGTCCTCGGCGGTCTTAGCGGCGAGGTTGGCAAGCTGGAATTCGAGGAAGACAAGGCAGAGCGCGTCTTCAAGAACTCGCGCTTCGAGGTCGTTTGGAAAATTCTTTTTCAGGTTCAAATCCTGGACCCGGCAGATGGATTCTTCGTCATAGCCGGCTTCGTGCAGAATTTCTCCGGATTTTTGTGCGTGAAACTTTTTGAGGTCGGCCCGCCATTTCAAGTATCCGGGGCGCGTCATCGGATAGGAGCCGCGTGGGATTTCCCAGCGGCAGATGTGCTGGCAGCGGGCGGCAAGATGGAGTTCCTCGGAAGCATTGGGACAAAGTTTTAAAACCCAATTTGTCAAACGCTGCGCATATAGCAGTTCGCGCGGTCGGGATTCTTCGAGGTTAGGGTCGCGGGAATTTTCCGCGTCGAAGCGGAGCAGGGCGGCTTGAAATTTTACCGGGTTGCGCGGCTTGAAATTTTCTGTCACGCGGGAAGTTTCGCGGATTTGCGCGCAGTTGACAAAAGAATATGTTGTGAGATTCTTAGCGCCCGTTTTGGTTGCCTCGGTAGCTCAGTTGGTAGAGCAGTTGACTCTTAATTTTCCAACGCATTTTCTGTTTCGTGACGTGTCGTGATTTCTCCTTATTCCATCGCACAAACGACACTGGCACGCCCGCGCTCCGTGCTGCCATTTGATACCATTTGATACCCAAAAACGGCTCGCGGTATCAAATGCGGTATCAAATGG
>PKZR01000407.1:0-2759 GCA_003133815.1 Limisphaerales bacterium
AGAAACTGAACAAGGTGCTGACGAGCCGGTTCCTGAAGTTTCTGGACGAACAATCCGAGAAGGAGCCGGAGTCCTATGTTAAATTTTACGCCGAGTATCAACGGTTTCTAAAGGAAGGCGTGGTCACGGATTTTACGCACAAGGAGGCACTGGGCAAATTGCTGCGCTTTGAATCATCAACCCTGGAAAAAGGCAAGCTCACGTCGCTGGCGGATTATGTGAAGCGCATGCCCTCCGATCAGAAGGAGATTTACTGCCTGCTGACGCCCAACCGGGGAGCGGCGGAAGCCAGCCCGTATTTCGAGGTGTTCCGCGAACGGAAATTTGAAGTGCTGTTTCTCTACGACGCGTGGGATGAATTTGTCATTGAACATCTGCACACGTTCGAGGGCAAACCCATCAAGCTCGCGGAAAAGGCGGATCTGGATTTGAGCGAGACGAAGAAAGATGGCGCGTTGTCGGACGATGCGGCCAAGTCGCTGTCGGAATGGATCAAACAAACGCTCGGAGACAAGGTGGGTGAGGTGCGGGTTTCCAAACGCCTGGTGGACAGCCCGGCGGTTGTGGTGGACGCGGACAAGTTCATGACGGCGAGCATGCGCCGAATGATGAAAGCCATGAAACAGGATTCGATGCCGGAAGCACCCGTGACGCATGACCTGGAAATAAACCCGTCGCATCCGCTGATCACAAGGCTGGAAGCCATCCGGCAAAAAGACGGCGGCCTGGCGACCAGTGTGGCCGAACAGGTTTTGGACAACGCGAGAGTGGCTGCCGGATTGCTTGAAGACCCGCGGGCCATGCTGACCCGCCTAAATCAACTCCTCGAAAGGGTCCTGTCCAAAGAATCTTAAAACAGCGCAGACGCCGACTCTTGTGGCAACATCCATTTTAACCGGTTTGCGTGAAATGGAACAAAGTGTGAAACAGTCAATGAAATCATTGTGAAAAATGGTCGGGGCGGGGAGATTTGAACTCCCGACCTCTTGCACCCCAAGCAAGCGCGCTAGCCGGACTACGCTACGCCCCGAACCATTGGAGCGTTCATTCTAACCAGCCCGCGACCGGATTCAATCACGAATAATTTTCAGCGCCTTCCAAACGGCAGGTTCACCCGCGCGCGAATCGGCGGCGGCACGGGGATTTTCGGCGGAACCACCGGCGTAGCCGGCAGCGGTTGCACTCGCGGCGCGATGGGAGGAGGAGACGAAGGCATGGCTTCGGACGCGCCAATCTTCACGGAAGCATCGCCTATTTTCATTTCTGGAAACTTCATTTCGCCAAAATGGAAATCCGCCATCGGGCCCGCGCCAAGCTCCCTGGTCGAGGCATCGGTCGATGGTGAAAAAGCATTATTCGCGGGCAACGCGGACAATTGCCGCGATTCGTAACCGTTCACGATCCATTCCAGTTTTCCGGTTTCTATGTTCACCAGCAAACCGTGCACGGGAATTTTAGGACCGATGAGCGGGCTTTGACGGACGATGTCGCACGCCTTGACGACGTTCTGCCGCTCCGTTGCAAACATTCCAAAAAACTCATTGATGTTGTCCGGCAACCGGCTGCGCTCGACGCCGAGCGCCTTCAACTTGTCGAGCAACTGCGACGTCGTCGTTTTACAAACCTGGCAATCCGTGTGGCCGATGATGGCGATCTCCCTGCCGCCCTTCACCGCACACGCCAGCGCAAGCGAGCGCATCGTGCTGCTTAACGGACTGGTGATGATGTTGCCCGCGTTGCGCAGCCAGATGAACTGTTCGCCCGGCAGGCCGAGAACGTTCGGGAACAGCGCGTTCAAACGCGGGTCAATGCATGTCAGCGCGATGACCGGCAGCTCGTCCGCGAAATCCGCCGGATGCAGACCCGCCGAATTGTCGCCGGAAACCGCTCGATGATTCGCGTCAATGATGGCTTCGAAGAGGCGCATGAATTCAAAAGGACTTCTTCCACGGCTGCATGGGCGGCGGGTCAAAGGTTGGCGCGGGCGGCGGTTCTTCCGGCATCAAATACCAGAGAGCCAGATAAAGAATGACGCCGGGAAATGCCGCGCTGAAAATTGTCGCCAGCACCCAGACAATTCGCACACGACTCGAATCCCAGCCGAGATATTTCGCAAGGCCGCCGCAAACACCGGCAATGCGGCTGTCATCATGTGATCGAAGGGCTTGCATGGATTTCTATTTTTCTTTGTCATCATCTTTCGCCATCGCCTTTTTCAGCGCGGGAACCTGCTCCATCAATGTCTCGAACTTGATTCCCGTCAGGCCTTCCAGCACGGGCGGCAACTGGCTGATAATGGTAGCCACATCGCTGGTCAACTTGCTCGCGCCGCCGCCGGGGCCGTTACCGGAGTTGATGATGACCATTTTCTCCATCTTCGACAGCGGCTCGCTAATCTTGCCCGCGATCTCCGGCATCACGCGCACAAGCATTTCGATGACGGCGGCTTCGTTGTATTGCTTGAACGATTCTGCCTTCACGCGCATCGCCTCGGCGGTCGCCTTGCCCTGCGCCTCGATAACTTCGGCTTGCGCCAGACCGCGCGCCTTGTTCGCATCGGCTTCGGCCAAGCCTGTTGCTTTCACAACGTCGGCTCCGGCAAAACCAGTTGCCTTAGTCGCGGACGCCGCGCCGGCGGCTTCGGTCTCCAACTGGAATTTCCGCGCGTTCGCCAGCGTCTCGACTTTGTAACGCTCGGCGTCGGCGGGTTTCTGGATGGTCGCTTCGAGTTCGCGCTGCTTGCGGAGAATTTCCTGCTG
>PKZR01000407.1:2822-5273 GCA_003133815.1 Limisphaerales bacterium
CGGATGACGGAATCGCGGTCGGCCTCGGCCTGCGCGATGATGGCGTCGCGCTTGACCTGCGCGATACGCGGTTTGCCAAGCGCGTCGAGATAACCCTGCGTGTCGCGTATGTCGCGGATGGTGAAGCTGACAATAGTCAGACCCATGTTCGCCATGTCGCCCGCCGCGACTTCCTGGACTTTCGAGGCGAACGCGTCGCGGTTCTGATAAATTTCCTCGACCGTCATCGTGCCGAGAATCGCGCGCAAATGACCTTCGAGCGTTTGCATGGCGATATTTTTTATATCCTCGACGCCCTTGCTCAAAAATTGTTCCGCTGCCGTCGCAATGGAAATATCGTCGCCCTTCACCTTGATTTGCGCCACGCCGTCCACTTTCACCGGCACGCCTTTGCTCGTGTAAACTTCCGGCGTCTGCACGTCAATCGTCAGCAGTTCGAGCGAGAGCACATCCACCTTTTCAAAGATTGGCCAGACGAAGCGGCCACCGCCCTTGACAATCCTAAAGCCAACTTCGCGCACCGAGCCGTCCGCTTCGACCATCTTGCGTTTGATGCCGGAGATCACGAGCACCTGGTTCGGACCGCTCTTCGTGTAACGGCTCGCGTAGATGATGATGAAAACAAAAATGACGAACAGCACGGAACCGGCGCCGATGACTACTGTTGGCCAGGGAATGTCAGCGAGAATTGGAGTCACGTTCATATGCAAGTGAAGGGTTAAGGGTTGATTTCTGGATATTTTCTAATTGGCTGCCTCGACGTAAAACTGCGAACCGACGATGCGCTTGATTTTCACCGTCTGGCCTCCTGCGATTGAGCCTGATTTTTCATTGCGCGCCGGCGCGGTGTAGCGGGAGCCGGCCTGCGTGTAGGAAATTTCGCCCACTCCGTTTTCGGGAATCGGCGTGACAATGGCGGCGGTCAGACCAATCAACTGTGCAACGCGTGATTCGCTTGAGCCTTCGGTGCGTTTGAAGATGGAGTTGAACAGCCACAACACCAGCAACGCCACGGCCACTCCGCCGAACAGTGAAAGCGGAGCATTGATCCATGGGCTGCTCGTCGCGTCAATCTTGCAGAAGATCAGGCCGAATGCGCCGAACGCAGTGACGAAACTCGCCAGCACCGTCGGGCTTAAGATTGGAACACCCGGCACACCGTCGTGGCCAAGACCGCTGTCGGCCTGACCGCCCATTCCGACATGGACTTCCCCGTGACCGCCGAACAAGTGCCCGAAGACCGCGCTGAACAACGTGAAGATCAAACCGAACACCAGACAGACCGCATAGACAATCGCAATAGTATTCATAATTCCCCGCTTCGTTGATTATTGCACCAAGTAAAGACCCGCCCGCCCGCCAACGCAAGCAGGAAAGAAACATTCGGTTTGGCTTCGGATTTCATATGACCGCATCCAGCTAACAACATGCCCGCATAAACTGCATTTATAATTTCACTGCAATTTTGTAAGCCAAACCAGACGATTCAGGCTTGCCAATTTTCCGCCGGTTGCCCATTGTCGCGCCATGCAATCCCACGAACTATTGCGCGAAGTTTTTGAAAAGAAATCGGCCAAGCACGTCGCCGCCGACCTGGGCCTCTCGCCCTCGATGATCTACAAATGGGCCGAGCCGTCCGACAACGCCGCCGGCAGCGGCATCGGCAATCCGCTCGACCGAATCGAGGCGTTGCTCAAAAGCACCAGCGACCACCGGCTTGTCCAGTGGATCTGCCAGCGCGCGAACGGATTTTTCATTTTAAACCCCAAGAACACTCCGCATCCGCACCAATTGATCCCCGCGACCAATCAAATTGTGCAGGAATTCGCCGACCTGCTGCACGTCATCGCCACCGCCACCGCCAATGAAAAAGTTTCACAGGCCGAGGCCGGGGAAATCCGCGCGCGCTGGGAGGAATTGAAAACAGTGACGGAAGGTTTTGTGGCCGGATGCGAACAGGGGGATTTCAACCCGATGCGGAAGCACGCCATCAGACACGCTCCCGCCTCGCATCAGGCACGGATGTGATGAACGTGAGGAATCTCCAGCCTGCCTTCAAAGAATTGACGCTGGCAAATTTCCCGCGCAAACTCCCCGCATGGCAAAGAAATCTTCCGCGCCCGCAGCCGTCCCCGTAGCCGCGCCTGTGAAGGCGCGGAAACCCGCCGCCGCCGAAACCTCCGCGTTGTCACCAACGCGGCTACGCGCCAGCTCCCTCCTCGACACCCGCGTCATATACTGCGGCGACAATCTGGAACAGCTCGCCAAGCTGCCCGACGCCTGCGTGGATTTGATTTACATTGACCCACCCTTCAACTCCAACCGCAACTACGATGGTGGCCAGTCCGGCACGGACTTCTGGGGCGAGACCAAGGAGAAGCGCGCCTTTGAAGACCGCCACGAGAACACCAAGGCTTACATTGACTACCTGCGCCCGCGCTGCGTGCAACT
>PKZR01000053.1 GCA_003133815.1 Limisphaerales bacterium
AGTTCGGAATGGTAGCGCGCGAAACGTTCGCGGAAGCCCGGGCGCCAGTTTCCGCGCCGCCTCATCCGCCAAAAATAATACGGCGCCGACAGCGCGAAACAGACCGTGAATAAAATATTATAAAGTGTGCGCACTCTGATTCCCAGACCGCCAACAGTTTTTAATTCCCCGCAGTAAGACGCCCCGGATGCAGAAATGTTTCACAAATGTGACAGGATTTCAACTCTGGAAAAAAAGTAATCTGATGTTTGGAATCGTCAGAAGGCAAAGCCCTTGTCAAAATCTGAAAAATGGGGTGGCCGACGGGATTCGAACCCGCAACTCGAATCCCTATGTCAAAATCTGCAAATCATTGATGTTTCAGATACAAACAAACACCATTGACACGACGGAATGTGGTAACTATTGTGATAACTAGTTTGCCATATGGCCAGCACAAAAAGACATCCCAAATCACCGTTCTGGATGGCGTGCTTCACGCTTTCCGATGGACGCCGCACAACGCGGAGCACAGGCACTTCCGATAAGAAAGAAGCCCAGCGTATTGCCAATCGTTTTGAAGATGCTGCCAACGAGGGAAAATCCAAAAAGTTGACCGAAAGCCGGGCGCGAAAAACCATCGCTGACATTTATGCGATGAGCAATCAGGACACCCTGCCCAGTTCCAACATCAAAGATTTCTTTTCTTCATGGCTTAAACGCAAGGAGATTGAAGCCGGCGAGTTGACACACACTCGTTACAAATCTGTGATTGATCAATTGAACCTTTATCTTGGGACTCGAGCAGATCAGGACATCACCCACCTAAATGCCAAGGAAATTTCGGGGTTTCGCGATCACCTTAGCAAGCGGGTTTCCCCTGGGACAGTAAACATCAACTTGAAGGTTTTGCGTTCCGCCCTGAACCAAGCCAAACGTGATGGATTGACTGACGCGAATGAAGCTGAGCGGGTTACATTGTTGAAAATCCGAAGAACCATCCGGCGCGAACCGTTTTCCAAGAACCAAATCGAGAAACTTTTTGCCGCAGCAAATGACGAATGGAAGGGGATGATCATTTGTGGACTTTATACCGGACTTCGTTTGGGCGACATCGCAACCTTGACTTGGCGCAATGTCGATTTGATCGAAGGTGAAATTTCGCTGACCACCGAAAAAACCGGACGGGAGCAAGCTTTGCCGTTGGCAAAACCGTTGGCCAGACTGCTGGAGAAGTTGCCAGCGGGTGACGACCCCGAAGCCCCGCTTTTTCCCTCGGCTTTCGCCAATAAACAAAGAAACCAATTAACTGGCTCGCTCTCAAACCAGTTCCACAAAATCCTGGTGGCTGCTAAACTCGCGGACAAACGCACCCACGACAAGAAAGGCCATGGGAGATCTGTCTCACGGGCTCCGAGCGTATTAAGCTTCCATTCACTCCGGCACACCGCGACGACGATGCTAAAAAACGCTGGCGTCAGCGATGCTGTGGCGCGGGATATCATCGGTCATGAATCTGCCGCAATGAGCCGGAATACCGCGTCCGCACTACGGATAGCAACCATGACGAACCGATCGCACCCAACCATCTGGCCACCGCGCCCAAGGCCACTGGTCCCAACCAAATCTGGGTGGGGGACATCACTTACATTGAAACCCAGGAAGGCTGGCTGTATCTGGCTGGCATCCTCGACCTTTACAGCCGCAAACTCGTCGGCTGGGCCATGAGTGAGCGCATCGACACGAACCTGGTCTTAAAAGCTTTGGCCATGGCCTGCTTGCACCGCCAGCCGCCAGCCAATTTGCTCTTCCACTCCGATCGCGGCGTCCAATACGCCAGCGGTGATTATCGCCAAGCTCTCAAAGCGGTCGGCCTGGTAGCCTCCATGAGCCGCAAAGGTAACTGCTACGACAACGCCACCATGGAAAGCTTTTGGAGCACTCTCAAACTCGACCTGGTCTATCGCCGCAACTTTGCCAGCCACCGCCAAGCCCGCACTGAAATCTTCGATTACATCGAAGTCTTTTATAACCGCCAACGCACCCACAGCGCGCTCGGCTACTTTTCCCCAGTTGACTTCGAACTCATAAACAACTAACCAAATGACTCGATTTCTCTGTCCGTTTTTTCAAAGCAAGCCCACTGTTCCCGAAAAAGGGAAAAAACTGATTGAAGATTACGAAGCCAAAACGACAATTAGAGGGATTTGGGAGCGGTATCATATTGCAATTTTGGCATGGATTTTTTCTATATTTGCCGCGCTCATTGTTGGTTTTTTAATTGCTAAATTTGGTTTGAAATAATGCTAAAATGTCACGTTGACTTCACAGCAATTTAACCAAGTCAATCATGCCCAAAGCCAAACTCAAAACCGCGCCAAAAGACTGGAAACCGTTTCGCCTAGCCGACGGCACGACACGCCTGTTGCCTGACTGGGCGGACAAGCCGCTGGGATTCGCCTTTGACCCTGACGAAGCCCTGCGCCGTTGCGCTACAGTCCGACTGCCGACAAGCCGCAAGAAGTCCGTTAAATCCCGCCTGAAATCCCGTTAATTTACTAACCGCAAGACTTCAACATCTTGCGCCGCTTCACTTCCGTTTTGTGCATAATCCCAACATTTGTTGCAAATATCAAATACGGAAAATGCGTCTCTCCAATTATTGTTCCGTCTGGGGGATTGGTGTCAGTCTGCGGCGGGATGGAAAAAAACTTGTGGAAATTATTGGCTACAAGTTCAATTGCTCCGCCAGAAATTGGCGCTCCATTGGTTAGGAAATTTATATCCACTCTAACCCAATGGATATTGTCTATTTGCTTGACCGGGCTTTCATTTCCCATATTCAGCACCGTGCAAGCCTGTTTGAAGTCCACGCGCAGATTGTCCAGCGGTTGCTTGTCAGA
This sequence comes from Limisphaerales bacterium, assembly GCA_003133815.1. Taxonomy (GTDB): domain Bacteria; phylum Verrucomicrobiota; class Verrucomicrobiia; order Limisphaerales; family UBA11358; genus UBA11358. The sequence continues at coordinate 2,883 of PKZR01000053.1, forward strand.
GAATGACGTGCCGCATTTGAGACATTCAAAGCGTTGCACGTTGAAGTTTTTGTTGCGGTAAAAACCGCGCCGTTTTGATTCACCATTGCAGCATATACAGTTCAACTTGACCTTTCGCGGCCAAGCTTTACAGTGGTTTTGTATCTTTGCGGATACCACTAGAGGCTTCGGCCTTTGGTTGCGCCCTGTTGGTGTTGAAACCACCGACAGGGCTTTTGTTTATCTAACTTGACAAATGGTAGACTAAATGTTATGCTGTGTCAAATTAAAAGTAGACCAAAAGTGAAATAATTATGAAAACCAAAATGGGCAGGCCGAAACTGCCAAAGGGGACGGCAAACAGCGTTGTGTTTTCTGTGAAGATAGCAGCGAACGCAGCGGAGCAGATTGAATCGGCAATCAAGAAATCTGGACTAAAAAAACCGGAATGGGCGCGCAACGCGCTAATCCATGCAGCCAGCGCGAGCTAGATTAAATTCAGAATATCTGCAAATAAAGTTTCTCTGTGTTCCCGCTTTGTTACATCGGTTGTTTGTTTCTCTGAAAGCTCAAAATACTCCACCAACTTCTTTTTAATTTTCTGGTCAGGCGGTTTTGTATTGCCTGAAAAAATTGAAGCCGCTTTAATTATTTTTTTGGCCTCTGATTGAGATAAAAAGTTTCCGACATTTTTTGGCTCAACATTTCTTATTTTGTTAATCAAATAAGTTACCAAAATATAAAAGTGTGTCTGTTCGTTTATTAGGCTCGACTTGAAAAACCCAGGTTCAGCACCCAGATCTTTAATAAAAACAAACACATTTTCAAGTAATTGGATTTGTTTTGGATTGAGTTTCGGCTGAATTGCAGAAACTTTTTTGCTTATGTATTCCTTCAAAATCTGGCTTGGCTTGGTGACATGACGGAATGGATATCAGTGTTATTCTTTCTTGAGTGTTTTGGAGCACGTAG